>NZ_VRVA01000149.1:0-10854 GCF_008039945.1 Methylobacterium sp. WL64 | reverse complement strand
GCCCGGTGGTGCTGAAGGCCCCCTCCGAGGACGGGGTGATCGGGCCGGAGCTCCAGCTCAACGGCATGTCCGGCACCCTGAAGCTGGAGCGGGCCGGCACCGCCGTCACGGCGCGGATCAAGCTGCCCGGCACCAAGATCTCGCAGCCGGCGGAATCCTGCACGGTGCCGCTCGCCAACGGCAACCCCATTACCCTGTCCTCCGAGGGCAAGCCCGAAGGCGCGCCGCGCTTCGAGGCTGCCGGGGCCGAGTGCCCGCTGCGCTTCGACGTGGTCGAAGGCGGGATCCTGGTCACGTCGCTGGGCCAGGGACCGATCTGCACCTTCTCGAATGCCGATTGCGCGACCACCCCCGTGGGGCTGTGGGGGCCGGCGGGCGCTAGCCTGATCCCCCGGGCCGGGGAGTTCGACACCGGCCGGGGCGTCGCCGACAAGGCGGTACGCGACAACTACAAGCTGATGACCCAGCGCGCCCGGCGCGAGGACGTGCGCCCGATTGTGAGCGAGCAGGCGGCCTTCTCGGCCGACCGGGAGCAGCTCTGCCGCAACTACGCCCGCGAGGGCACGCACGGCTTCTGCCACCTGCGGGTCACCGAGAACCGGGCCCTGGCGCTCGCCACCCGCCTGGGCGCCAACACGGCGGTTCCGACCGCCGCGGCGGCCCCGCGCCGGTCCCGGCCCAGGCCCGCCGCGGAGCCGGCCGTCGACGGGGTGAACCCGGACACCGCCGGCGAGATGCCGCCGGAATAGGGTCAAGATCCGGTCGGGCCCGGCCGTGCGAAGGGCTGCTTGCGACCCAACGCAGCCGCCCGAACCGCCGTCGGCGCTTCCCCAAAGCGGTCATCAATCGGCGGCCCTTCAGTTGTGGGCCGCGGTGATATCGGAAGTCGTTACCACGGCTGACCATCACCGAACGACCAGTCCTCCTTCTCGACAAAGACCATGTTGATCATGATGTCGTCAGGTCGGACCCCCAATTTCGATTTCAGGTCGTCGGCAACGAAGCGTTAGAAGGCGAACTTGGTGTCGTTCTTGTTGCCGGCAGTGCTCGTCACCTGGATCGAAATGGAGTTCGAAGACCGGCCGAAGCCAACACATTGCGGATCATAGACAAGATTATCGGCTTTGTGCTCGCCGACAACTACGAAGCGGTCGCCATCAGGCGCTTCGAGGATGTCGACGATGCCTTGATCGACGATGTCCGCCATGGCAGCGCGGTACTCGGGGCTTTTCCCCGCGATCAAATCGATACGTGCAAAGGGCATGATGACCGCCTCGGGCAGGATTGCGGTCGGACCCCGGCCGGGACCGACCGCTGAGCGCTCACGTCCGGTTGTCGATCTCCGGCACACCGCTGCTCCTGTCCGCATAGGCAGCGATGAAGGTCGGCCGAGACTGCCAGCGCCGCCAGAAGGCATCGAGATGCTCGAAGCGCTCATCGAGCGGAGTGGCGTTCACCGGGAACTTGGAGAACGCGATCGCCGTCGCCAGCGTGATGTCCGAGAACGTCGGTTGATCGCCTCCCAGCAGCCACGCACGGCCGTCGGCGAGATGCCGATCGACGAGACCGGCATGCGCCAGTGCCACCTTGCGGGAATGCTCGCCCCAGGCCGGATTGCTGGTCAGTTCGAGCTTCGGGCCCAGGCCCTGATGCAGGACATGGAATGCGGTGACGATGGGATAGAGGATGTGCACCCACACCCGGTTGTCCCACATCTGATCGAAGCCGCGCTCGTGCGCCGTCTCTCCCATGATCTTGCGGCCTTCGAACGTGTCGTCGAGGTAGCGGGCGATGGCGGAGGTCTCGCTCAAGTAAGAGCCGTCGGCGAGCGCGAGGGTCGGTGTCTCGCCCCAAGCGTTCATCTTCAGGTGCTTCCAACCGCGCTGCTCGCCGACCGGTGACATGTCGTAGACCGTCTCGTCGAAGTGATCGGCGATGCCCTTCTCGTGCATGAAGATCCGCAGACGCTGCGGGTTCGGGAAGGCCGAGGGTGAGGTGAAGAGCTTGAGCTTGTCGGGCATCGTCGTCGCGCCTTCCTGAAGAGCTTGCCTGTCTGTCAGATGACAGATTGCAAGCTAAGACCGGCGTCTTGTGCCGTCAACCCCTGTCTGCCATATGACAGGTGGAGGTTGAGAATGGTAGCGACGTTGAAGAGGGATGTGCGTGAGGCGATCCTCGTGGCCGCGAGGGAAGCAGCGATGGCCTATGGATACGGCGGTATCAATTTCCGCGACCTCGCGGAGGCCGTTGGCATCAAGGCCGCCAGCATCAACTACTACTTCGCCAATAAGGCCATTCTCGGCGAGGCAGTCGCGCGCCGCTATTGGGAAGACATTGCCCGCGCTCTTGAAGCTATTTCAACGGATGCGCAAAGCCCGATGGACGCGCTGCGGCAATATCCCGGCATTTTTCGCCTCTCTCTGGAACGCAACAATCGCATGTGCCTCAGCAGCTTCATGGCGACAGAGTATGACGCGTTACCTGAGCAGGTCCTGAAGGAGGTCCAGTCTTTTGCAGACGTCAATACGGCCTGGCTACGCGAGCAGCTGGTTGCCTCGAAACTCGTTGAGCCAAAGGACGGGGAGACGAGAGCCCGTGCCATCTATGCTGCTGTGGCCGGAGCTCAGATCATCGCTCGAAGCCGTTCGGACGTAAATCTGTTCGACTCGTTGGTGAGGAGCTATCAAGAGGCGGGACTCCTGCCGAACTGATCGAAAGCCTGCACGAAGAGAAGGGCCGCTTCCAAGCCCTGCCGCTCAGAAGCAGATCGGCGGAAATCCACCCTCAACGGATCGGCGCACGGTCAAGCCGATTGGGTCTGAACCCGGGAGCATCGTCCCGGACATCGGAACCGGCACGACGCACCAGATCCGTGTTCTCGCACCGTCGTGTTCCGAAAGCCGGCAGCCGCCGTTCGGGCCGACGAGTCAGGCCCGCCCGGCGGTCATCGACAGCATGGCGGGGTCGATGCCGTTGGCGCGCAGGGCCAATTCGTACTTGGCGTCGAGGTCGGTGTCGAAGATCAGCGCCGGGTCGGCCGGGCAGTTGAGCCAGCCGTTGGCCATGATCTCGCTCTCGAGCTGCCCCGCCTGCCAGCCGGCATAGCCGAGCGCCAGCACGGCGCTGGCCGGGCCCTCGCCGCTCGCGATGGCGCGCAGGATCTCGACCGTGGCGGTGAGGCAGATGCCGTCGTCGATGATCAGCGTCGATTGCTGGATGTGGAAGTCGTCGGTGTGCAGCACGAAGCCGCGCCGCCCCTCCACCGGGCCGCCCATCAGCACCGGCATGTGCCCGACCCGCTCGCGCAGCCGGATCGCGTCCGCCTCCGGGGCGACGTCGAGCTGGACCAGCAGGTCCGGCATGCTGATGTCGGTGGCCGCCTTGTTGACGATGATGCCCATCGCGCCGTCGGCCGAATGGGCGCAGACGTAGATCACCGAGCGGGCGAAGCGATCGTCGGCCATCCCGGGCATCGCCACGAGGAACTGGCCGTCGAGGAAGCTCGAGCCGGTGAGCGCGGATTGCGCGGGCGAGGCTGGGTTCGACATGCGCGTATGCTACGCGGCCCCCTCGCCTTGTCCAGCGGACAAAGCGCGCGCCGCCCCGGCCCTACCCGGCTGGAAAGGCGCTGTCGAATCTACGGGCGGATCGCTATATATCCTCGCCCCCGGGCATTGGAATTTGCACAGGCCTGATCTGGCCGCGAGAAGGAGGCGTCCCATGACGGACGCTGCATCCCCGGCTGCCTTCGACATCGAGGCACAGCGCGCCCAGATCCAGCGGGCGCAGGAGGAGACGGGTAAGTTCGTCGCCGAGCAGCGCAAGCTGATGGCCGAGGCAGCCAAGCTGGCCACAGAGCAGCTCAAGATGTCGGCCGAGGCGGCCAAGCTCAGCCGCGACCGGGCGCTGGCACCCTGGCAGGTCGCGCTCTCGGGCATGGCTGCCGGCGCGGCCTTCTTCGGCGCCGGCGCCGCCTTCATCAAGCTCCTGGGGCCTTGAGCGCGTCGGCGCCCGACCGTCCTCGACAGGCGCGGTCCACCACGCTAGGTCAGCCGCGATTGTTCAGCGCGCGATCGGAGCGCGCAGCAACGAGGGACCCGCGATGATTCAGGTCGGCGATCACCTGCCCCAGACCACCTTCCGGGTGACTGGCCCCGAGGGCCCGCTCGCCCGCACCACAGACGACGTGTTCAAGGGCCGCCGCGTGGTGCTGATCGGCGTGCCGGGCGCCTTCACGCCGAGCTGCCACCGCAACCACCTGCCCGGCTTCGTCTCGAAGAAGGACGAGATCACGGCCCGCGGCGTCGACGCCATCGCGGTCACCAGCGTCAACGACGTGTTCGTGATGGACGCGTGGTCGAAGGCCAGCGATGCCGAGGGCCTGGAATTCCTGGCCGACGGCAACGCCGACTTCGCCAAGGCCATCGGCCTGGAGATGGACGGCACCGGCTTCGGCCTCGGGATCCGCTCCAAGCGCTATTCGATGCTGGTCGAGGACGGCGTGGTGAAGATCCTCAACGTCGAGGAGACCCCCTCGAAGGCCGAGGCGTCCGGCGCCGAGGCGCTGCTCAAGGTCCTCTGAGGCCATCGGGGCCTCGCGCCCCGATACCTCGCCGAAGGGCCTCGGCCCTTCTGGATCTCGGAACCCGCCCCCGCTACGCCCGGTGCGCGCCGGCGAGGTCGATGTCGTCCAGCGCGTCGTGGTGCAGGAGCAGCACGCCGGTCGCCGCCGCCAGGCGGCGCGCCGCCGGGGTGAAGCCGGCATTCGACACCACCGCGGCCCGGTCGCCGGCCCAGTAGCGCAGGGCGGCCGCCGCCTCCTGCACGGCGGCGTTGCCGACGGGCTTGGCCAACCGCTTGCACTGCACGATCAGCCGGAGCCCGTCGCGCACGGCCACGATGTCGGCGCCCTGGTCGCCGCTCGGCGGGGTCCGGTGCGCCCGCCAGCCCGCCCGGGCCAGGCGGTCGGCGCAGTAGCGCTCGTAATCGATCCCGTCGCCCGGCGCCTCGTCCTCCTCGGGCAGCGCGATGGCGGCGGCCTCCGCCTCCACGATCGCCAGCATCCGGGCGCGCTCCGACTCGGCGAGGTCGGCAAACCGCGGCCCGACCTGCGGCAGGACGGTGCGGTCGAGGAAGTACGCCCGCTCCCGCAGCCAGCCATCCTCGATCCGGTTGCCGTAGGCGTCGGAAAAGCTCTCCTGCCGCCGTCGCAGCGCCAGAGTCTCGCCGTGGGCCCGGGCGATCCGGCGCACCCGGGCCCGGAACCGGCGGGGCCGTCCGAGGTGGCGCCCGAGGACCAGCACGAGGGCGAGCCCCGTGGCCGCGAAGGCCGGCGGTCCGTACCAGAGCCCGAGCGGGCAGCCGATCACGGCCGTCCAGAACAGGCGGGCGACGGGGTTGGGCTTGCCGGGCATCGGATCTCGGGTCGCGGATGAGCCCGCCGACCCTGGCAAGCGCCCCTTGCCCGATGCTGAATCCCGGCGGGAAAGCTGTGGACGCCGGCCCGCGGGCCTAGCCCGTCTGGCCCTTCCGGCGCTGGTGGCCGAGCCCCATGCTCTTGGCGAGGCTCGAGCGCGCGGCGGCGTAGTTCGGTGCCACCATCGGGTAGTCGGGGGCGAGCCCCCACTTCTCCCGGTAGGCTTCGGGCGTCAGGTCGTACCGGGTGCGCAGGTGCCGCTTGAGCGACTTGAACCTCTTCCCGTCCTCCAGGCACACCAGGTAGTCGGGCTGGATCGAGCGCCGCACCGAGACCGCCGGCCGGAGCTCCTCCACCGGCGGCGCCGGCGGCTGGCTCAGCCCGTGCAGGGTGGCGTGGACCGCGGCGATCAGCCCGGGCAGCTCCGGCACCGGCACCGGGTTGTTGCTCACGAAAGCCGACACGATGCCGACGGACAGCGTCAGATAATCCAGGTCCTCTCCGACCGTGGCGTCCATCCCGAAACCTCCCGTCGCTTCGTCTCGGCCGCCATCGTTCGGCGTGTGCCGGCCGGAATCTGTGTCTATCGAGGCTGATACAGGCCTATAAAGCGGCAGGTACTATGATGTGATCAATATAAGGGCAAGACCAATTTATAAGCGATCACAACAGCCATCGTGATAGCAGCCTGCATTGTCGGATACTGTACAAAGCCGGCTCATCCCGTGGCGGCCGGCGCGGATCCTGCGCGGCATCGGTGCATCCGGGCGTTGCAGCTGCGGGAGATTGTGCCATCTGGTAGGGTGGCGGGCGCGCCGTGGCACGCCTTGCCCAAGCGCGTCACCTAGGCGAGGGCCCCCATGCGCGCGCACAGATTCGGGCCTTCGGCGCCGTGAGCACCTACCGCTTCGACAAGCTCCTGGCGCCGCGCTCGGTCGCGCTGGTCGGCGCCGTGGCCCGCGAGGGCTCCCTCGGGCGCAGCGTGCTCGACAGCCTGCGCCGGGCGGGGTTTCCCGGTGCGATCCTGCCGGTCCAGCCGGATCACGAATCCGTGGACGGCCTGCCCTGCGTGCCGCGGGTCGCCGACCTCACCGTGGTGCCGGACCTCGTGCTGATCGCGGTACCGCCCGCGAGCGTGCCCGAAGTGGTCGCCCAGGCCGCCGCGATCGGTGCCGGGGCGGCCGTGATCCTCACCGCCCGGCTCGGCCGCGGGCCGGACGATCCCGGGCCGGTGGCGCACCGGATCGCCCGCGCGGGGGGCCTGCGCCTGCTCGGCCCCGACAGCGCCGGCCTCGCGGTGCCCGCCGCCAAGCTCGATGCCAGCCTGTTCGCCCACGCCCCGGCGGCGGGGGACCTGGCGCTGGTCTCGCAATCCGGCACGGTGGCGGCCGCCATCGTCGAATGGGCCGCCCGGCACGGGACCGGCTTCTCCGCGGTCCTGTCGCTCGGCAGCGTGCTCGATATCGGCGTCGCCGACTGTCTGGACCATTTCGCCGCCGACTACCGCACCCGGGCGATCCTGCTCTGCCTCGACCGCGTGGCCGACGCCCGGCGCTTCATGTCCGCGGCCCGGGCCGCCGCCCGCGCCAAGCCCGTGGTGGTGCTCCGCGCCGGCCGGCACCGGCCGGACACGCGGGCGGCCGTGACCCATACCGGCGCGCTCGCCCGGCCCGACGCGGTCTATGCCGCGGCCTTCCGCCGGGCCGGCCTGCTCGCCGTGCCGGATCTCGACGCGATGTTCTCGGCGGTCGAGGCCCTGGGGCGCCAGCGCCCGTTCCCGGGGGACCGCCTGGCGATCCTCACCAACGGCCGCGGCATCGGGCTGCTCGCCGCCGACCGGCTGACCGACCGCGCGGGCATCCTGGCGGAGGTCCCCGAGGCCGAGGGCCGGCCGGCCGGCAATCCGATCGATCTCGGCATCGATGCCGGCGGCCCGGCCTTCTCGGCCGCCCTGGCGCCGCTGCTGGCCGACCGGAGCAGCGACGCGGTGCTGGCGATCCACGTCCCCACGGTCCGGTCGGATGCCGGCGCGGTGGCCGGGGCGATCGCCGAGACGGTCACCCGCGCCCGCGCCGGCCAGACCCGCAAGAAGCCGGTCTTCGCGGTGTCGCTGGGCGATGCCGAGGTGGCGCGCGCCGCCTTCGCGGGGGCTGGGATCCCGCATTTCGCCACCGATTCTGAGGCGATCGAGGGGCTTTTGCACCTCGTGCGCTATCGCGAGGCGCAGGACGACCTGATGCGCACGCCGGATTCGCTGCCTCGGGATTTCTCCCCCGACACGGCCCGGGCCCGCTCGATCGTGGCCGCCGCCCTGCGCCAGGGGGCGGCCTGGCTCGACCCGGTCGCCGTGAACGGGCTGCTCGAGGCCTACGGCATCCCGACCGTGCCGATCACCCTCGCCCCCGACCAGGATTCCGCCGCGACCGCGGCCTGGCCGATCATCGCGGCCGGCGGCACGGTGGCGCTCAAGGTCGTCTCGCCCGACGTGGTGCACAAATCCGATATCGGCGGCGTCCGGCTCGATCTCACCAGCGAGGCCGACGTCCGCGATGCCGCGCGCAGCATCCTCGCGCGCGCCCGGCGGGAGCGGCCGGACGCCCGGGTCACCGGCTTCGCGGTGCAGCCGATGGTCCGGCGGGGCCAGCGCCGGGAGCTGATCGCCGGGCTCGCCGAGGACGCGGTGTTCGGGCCCGTGGTGGTGTTCGGCCGAGGCGGCACGGCGGTGGAGGTGATCGACGACCGCGCGCTCGGTCTGCCGCCCCTCGACCTCGCGCTCGCCCGCGATCTGATCGGCCGCACCCGGGTCGCCCGGCGCCTCGAAGGCTACCGCGACGTGCCGGCCGCCGACCTCGGGGCGATCGCCCTGACCCTGGTGAAGCTGTCCCAGCTCGCCGCCGACCTGCCGCAGGTGCGCGAGCTCGACATCAACCCGCTCTTGGCCGACGAGACCGGCGTGCTGGCGCTGGACGCCCGGGTCCGGATCGGCCGCGCGGAGCGGGGATGCCAGGGCCGCGGCCACCCGCGCTTCGCGATCCGGCCCTATCCGGCGGAATGGGTCCGCACCCTCAACCTCAAGGACCGCACGATCCGGGTACGCCCGGTGCGCCCCGAGGACGAGGGCCTGTTCCTGGCCTTCTTCAAGGGCCTCGATCCGGAGGACCTGCGGCTTCGCTTCTTCGGGCCTGTGCGCGAGTTCAGCCACGCGTTCCTCGCCCGGCTGACCCAGCTCGACTACGCCCGGGCCATCGCGTTCGTGGCCACCGAGGTCGATCCGCAGGGCGGCGAGCGCATGCTCGGCGCCGTCCGGCTGCACGCCGACGCCAGCCACGAGAGCGGCGAATACGCCATCGCGGTCGGCCGCGACGCGCGGGGCACCGGCCTCGCCTTCGCGTTGATGCGCCTGATGATCGACTGGGCCCGCTCCGAGGGCGTCGGCCGGGTCGAGGGCATGGTGCTGGCCGAGAACCGCCCGATGCTGGCGGTCTGCCGCCGCCTCGGGTTCAGCCAGGGGCGGGACCCGGAGGATCCGGGGTTGGTGACCGTGAAGCTGGAGCTTGGGGTGGGGTAGGAGGCGGCATCCGAGAAGGATGCCGATTTCGGAAAAGGTGCTCGCAGGACGAAACACCTGCGTCGTTCCGGGGTGCCGAAGGCGAGCCCGGAACCCAGGGACGCCGACGGTACAAATGCTTGAGCTGTCAGCGGTTATGGATCTCGGGCTCCGCTTCGCGGCCCCGGGATGACGGGGCGGGCCATCAAGCGCGCCCGGTCACGGATCGTCGTCGCTCGGATGTTGCGGACGACCGACCGGATCAGCTTCAGCGGGGCGGCTGCAGCGCGTCCGGATTGCCGCCCTCCGTTGCCGGCTTCACAACCGTCGCCTTGCTGACCGACGGCTTGGCAGCGACGGGCTTCGCCGTCGCTGACTTGGCTCCCACCGGCTTGGACACCGCCGGCTTCGGAGGCGTTGCCGCGGCTGGCTTCGGCGTCGCTACAGGCGGCACAGCGGCGGCCGGCGCGATCGCCCCGGTTGAGGTGGGCTCGGTGGCCGGCGTGTCGAGGTTGTAGATGTCATCGCGAAAATGCGCTGTCCCGTCCGGTGTGGCGTAGCCCGTCAGGTACACGAAGGTCACCGGCACCGGCTTGACCAGCTTGATGTCGCGGCGCTCTCCGTCGGCGATGCCGGTCTCGATCTCGATCGGCCCCCAGCTCGTGCCGGGCCCGTTGGGGCCGTCGGTGCCCTGCAGCAGCCAGCCGACCAGCTCCTTCACCTGCCCGACCCGGACGCAGCCATGGCTGTGGAAGCGCACGTTGGCGGCGAACAGGGACTTGGCCGGCGTGTCGTGCATGTAGACGGCAAAGCGGTTCGGCATGTCGATCCGCACCTGGCCGAGCGAATTGTCGAAGCCGGAATCCTGGCGCAGCGTGTAGGCCGCCGCCTTGTTGCCGGCCCAGTCGATCCGGGTCGGGTCGACCTCGCCGGCGGGGCCGAGCATGCGGATGTGGTTCCGGGCGAGGTAGCCCGGGTTCTTGCGCATCTGCGGGATGATCTCGTTCTTCACCACCGAGGCCGGCACGGTCCAGGTCGGGTTGAAGTTGATGTCGGTGATCCGGGTCTCCACCGTGGGTGTCGCCTTGTCGGGGGAGCCGACCACCGCGACGTAGCGGCGTGCCACCACGCCGTTCTCCACCGCCTCGACGATGGCCGAGGGCACGTTGACCACGACGTAGCGCTCGCCGAACGGGAATTTCGAACCCATCAGCCGGGCCGCCGAAGCCGCGAGCTGGCGCTGCCGGGTGGCGGCCGGCACGTTCAGGGCGTTGATCGTGAGCCGGCCCAGGATGCCGCTGTCGGGCAGGCCGTGGCGGCCCTGGAACGCCGCGATCGCGGCCACCAGCGGCGGGTCGAGGCGGTCGCTCGGCGGCGCGTCTACGGGCAGGTCGCCGGTGAGCGTCAGGTGGTGGCGCAGCGACGGGATCGCCGGGCTGCGCTCCCCGGGCTTCAGCCGGATCAGGTCGTCGGGCAGCCGCTCCCAGCCGCCGGCCTCCGCGAAGGCGGCGTAGCGGTCGGCCACCTTCAGCGTGTCCAGGAAGGTGCGGGCGGTGAGCGTCGGGGTCGGGTCGGTGGAGACCTTGGCGTAGACCAGCGGCGCCGGCTCGCGCGGTTTCTTTGGGGATTCCGGCGGCTTGACCTCGGAACTTTTGGCCTCGACCGGCCGGCTCTCGGGCGTCTTCACTTCGGTCTTCGCGTCGGCCTTCACTTCGGCCTTCACTTCGGCCTTCACTTCGGCCTTCACTTCGGCCTTCACTTCGGCCTTCACTTCGGCCTTCGCGCCTTGGGCCCTGGGCTCCGGACTCTTCACGGGTTCCGGGGCCGGCGGCACGGCGACCGGGACGGCGAGCGGCGGGGGGGCCGCCGCCGCCGCGGGTCCGGCCGGGGC
>NZ_VRVA01000148.1:0-10944 GCF_008039945.1 Methylobacterium sp. WL64 | reverse complement strand
CACCCGGCACCCCGCCGCATTCCACCCGCACCGTGGCGACGGTGCTGGCGCTGACGTGTTCGGAACTGCCGGACGAGGTCACGCACTGGACCGGCCGCGCCGTCGCTGCGCGGACCGGCATCTCACTCCGCTCCGTGCAGCGGATATGGCAGGAGCACAGCCTGCAACCGCATCAGGTGCGGACCTTCAAGCGCTCCCACGACCCGGCCTTCGCCGAGAAGGTCGAGGATGTGGTCGGTCTCTATATGCAACCGCCCGCCCACGACGTCGTGCTGTCCATCGACGAAAAGTCCCAGATCCAGGCCCTGGAGCGAACCCGTCCCGACCAGCCGCTCGGACCCGGGCATCCCGCCGCTCAGACGCACGACGACACCCGCCACGGCACCACGACCTTGTTTGCCGCCCTCGACGTCCTGGAAGGCACCGTGCTCGGCCGCTGCATGCAGCGCCATCGCCACGGTGAGGTCATCCGTTTCCTCAACACCGTCGAGGCGGCAGTCCCCGCGGGCAAGGCGATCCACGTGGTGCTCGACAATTACGGCAGCCACAAGCACCCGAAGGTGCGCGCCTGGCTCACCCGCCACCCGCCACCCGCGATGGACGTTCAACTTCACACCGACCTCGGCTTCCTGGCTCAATGCCGTCGAGGGCTTCTTCTCCACGCTGACGCGCCGTCGCCTCCGGCGAGGCACCTTCACCGGCATCGTCGACCTACAGGCCGCCATCAAACGCTACATCGGTGAGCACAACCAAAGCCCACGATCCTTCGTCTGGACCAAGCCCGCCGCCGCCATCTTCGACGCCCTCAATCGAGCCCCTGAACCATCCGTCTGAGTCAGTGCACTAGCTCACGGTCGAGCTGACGAGGCACTGCACACCATGTCCAAATTGCATCCCCGTGCACGAGGTCATCTCAGCTCGTTCACCGCCAGAGACGCAGTTCGCCGAGAACACGCAGATCAGGTCAACCAAGATCTCGACGCCGAGAAACAGGTGCTGGGCGAGCGGACCGCGCAGCTACGTACCGCTCGATTGGTTCAGAAGTGCATCGAGCCCGCCGCATCGTAAAGCTGCAGAGGTCATTTTTCCCGAAGAGAATGGTGAGGGCCCGGCGTGCGATTGCGGAAGGCACTGTGGATTTGCGGTAGCCAGGACTGACGCAACAGCCGCCTATAGGTACACTCTCCGGCGATGCATAAGCTCGCGCCCAGCAGTCTCTCTCGGCTCCGAACCCTCGCGGCGACCGGACCGCGGTTCTATCAGATCAGCGTCTACATGCGGCGCCTTGAAACGCTGGGATTGGTGGTGGGCACTGGTCGAGCGCGGCCGGCAGAAGACAGCGCCGAGTACGAAATCACCGCATCAGGACGCCAGGAATTGATCGAACGATATGGAGCCTCATAGTCGGCGTTCTCGCGAAGAGATAGCCTACGCACCCCGCCATCCGTGATCAGATCACAAGCTCAAGCCGGCCAAAGAAGACTATACAGATCTGCGCATCAGCAAAATCAAAACGATTAGTTAAAATCTATTCGCAACCAAGTACTAGAAAATAAACTTCTGTCACGCCGCATCGGACATATTTGTTCTAATTTTTGATTGCTGAACGCAATTTGCTGTCATCTGTCCCAGGTAGAGCAACAAAACATCAATCATTATTGTCAAATCGCCATCATCAATATCGAAGATAGTTTCCCGTAGATCGATTGCCTGAAGAACGGCACGATCCAGCACGATCACTCTATCAATCCTCATGAAGTCAGCAGACGCGCGATCTGTATCCATAGCCCTACCCTCAAAACTCACTTATGATGCGAAGGCAAAGTTAACAGTTAGTTAACAGACTCGCTCATCAGTTGCATTAAATGAACTACAACCATGATCGGTTGTTGCTGCTCATGCCCAGTTCTGGATTTGCGCTTCAGGGTGGGTACGAAGCGCCCCAATTCCGGGATGGACTCAATGGGAAGGGCCGAGCAAAGGTGCTTCACGGTATCTTGAATTCATGCGCGATCTGACCGATCGATGGCGTGTTGCGCGATTATGGACACGCTTGATCCCAGTTTCGCCGACCACGCCTCTATCCTGGAACGGGTTGCTCGCGCACTCGATGCGCCGGTCGCCGAGTTCATAGACGAGCGGTCTGTCGACGAAGGGGACGACCTTCTCGCCCTCGTGCGCCTCTGGTCAAAGATCGAGGACAACCAGGGTCGTCGTCGTGCCCTGGATGTGGCGCGGCAGGAAGCAAAACGTGGCAGCCACAAGAGGCGCGCCGAGCAGCTTTCAACCAAGATCCGGCAGACCCGCTTCTGACCGCATGGCCTGCCGGTAGCACCTATCGTAGCTCGGCCGGATATCATCCAGTCCCGGCAGCCTATGCAGACGCCGGTGAGATAGACGACCTCCCCCGCCGGCCCGTGATCAGATCGGGCGACGGGGCCGAGCCGGCGAGTACGCCATCAAGGGGGTACGCGTCCGGTGAGGACCGCCTTGTGTGATGGTCGGGTCGGGTTGAGGTCATAGGAGTAATCCTAGGACTTTGAGCATGACGCGGTCGGGCATCGAATTGGTGAGGTCGAAGCGGCGGCGAAGCTGGACGCGGGCGGTGAAAGAGCGGCTTGTGGTTGCCTCGTTCGAGCCGGGCGTGTCGGCCTCGGATGTCGCTCGCGAAGCAGCCGTGAAGAAATGAAGCCGAGGCTATATGCCGAGGATCGAAGCCCTCTGTAGGGTTCGCCGTTCGAGCAAGGGCAATGGTGGATCGCCTCACATGACAGACGACAACGAAAGCCTTCCGTTCCTCCCAGCGGAGTGGCGGCGATCGGCCGAGGCCATCGCGCACGCGATGGGGTTTGCACCGCCTGCCCAGGCCAGCGAAGCCGAATGGGACGTCATTCTGCGCAACGTCAAAGAGGCAGCGCGGCTCCGCGGGATCATCGACCCGCCGATCGGCTGGCAGGAAGCGTTGGCGCGCAAATTCGGGCGCGGACAACAGGGCGGCGGGTAGTGAACGACGATTGGATTCCCCCGAGAAGCCGCCTTGGCCGCGCCTCGGAACCCCGGGTTCTCTTCTGACGCACAGCAGTTGGCGCCGGAGCTTTAGCAGCGGCTGCCGGCTTCCGTCGAGGCGCGGGCGCGGATGCGCGGAGTCGATCTGCCAGTTGGTTGGTGCGCAGAACTGGCCGAACAGATGGGTCGGACAGGGCTCGACTCGCACGAAGCCCCGGAAACTGAGCGACGTCAGCCAAAGCCTTACTCATCGAAGATTACGCGGAGGCTGCAAAAACTGCCGGCCGAAGCTGCAGCGGTCGTTCGAGCCTATCAGCGGCCCAGCAAGGCCGACGCGACCGTGCGGGCTACACCTCGGACGCCCAGGTGTTTCAGGACTAGTGCGCCCGGTTCGGGCCTCGGTCGTTGCCGGCAAGCCCAGAGGCAGTGGCCGCTTTCATCGTGTCGGAGGCGGAGGAGGGGTGTGCCGCTTCGACGCTAGGCCGGTGGATCGCCGCGATCCGGTGCGCGTACAAGCTTGCGGGCGCCGCCGACCCGACAGAGGACGAAGGTGTTCGCGCCGCGATGATGGACGCCCGGCGCAAGGTGGGCGTGGCGCCGACTCAGAAAGAGCAGCTGCCACGGCTGAGATCCTAGCAGCGCTTCTGATGCGAACGCTGGACACCCTGACGGGCAAGCGGGATTGGGCGCTGCTGGCGTCGGGCTTCGCGGGCGCGTTCCGCCGGTCTGAGCTCGTCGTCCTCGACGTCACCGACCTGGTCGAGGATCCCGAGGGCCTGCGGGTCCGGGTTCGCCGGTCGAAGACGGACCAAGCGGGTAGGGGGCTGGAGAAGGCGATCCCGCACGGGAGGTTCATCCGGCCAGTGGCGTTGGTGCGGGAATGGCTCAACGCGGCTGGGATCGTCCAGGGGCCAGTGTTCCGGCCGGTGTCACGATCAGGGAATGTGCGAGGCACCCTCAAAACTGAGGAGGCGCTTGCTACGCCCCGGCTGACCACCCACGCGGTGGCCGATATCATCAAGCGGTACTGTACGGCTGCCGGGCTCGATGCCTCGACCTTCGGGGTTCACAGCCTGCGAGCTGGCTACATTACCACAGCAGCCGAGCGCGGGGCCGATCTCGCGCGGATCATGGATCAGTCCGGCTACCGGGATCCGCGGACCGTCGTCGGATACATTCTGCGAGCGAACGCCTTTAAGGGGCACTCAGGAAGCGGGTTTTTATAGGCTGCCTGGTTGCACGATAGGACCCGCTCGACTGAGGTTTCTTAGGAGACGAGAGCGAGTTCGCCTTCCCGAGCAGCACGCTCGCCACCATCAGACTTAATCCGGTAGCAAGGCTCGCCGGACCGGTCGTCAGGCATGAGCCGAACAACCTCGTAAAGGCCGTCGACGACGGTGCTTTTATTGTTGCCGTAGTTGATACCGAGCTGCCGAACGCTCTGACCAAGCTTGAATTTATGAGACATCAATCGTCCTCCATGAAGCCGCTCCCAGGGGAACGGCTTCGAAGCTGGTCATAGATAGATAAGCGACGCTCAAGCGGACTGGAGGTTGCCAGCAGACTGCTTGCCGCTGCGCTTGTCGCTTTCCATCTCGTAAGAGATCTTTTGTCCCTCAATGAGATTACGCATCCCTGCACGCTCTACGGCCGAGATGTGCACGAACACATCATTGCCGCCATCGTCAGGCTGGATAAAGCCGAAGCCCTTGGTTTCGTTGAACCATTTCACAGTACCGATAGGCATAAATATTCCGTATTGCTGTAGGCAAGCCGATAGGTTGAGCGCATGCACTGCACGCGCTCGATTGTTATTCGTCGAAAATGGGAGAAATGCCGAGCGCTCGCCCTGTTGAGGCGAGGCGGCCCAATATTTGGCCAAAGATCGATAAGTGACCACTACGCTATTTGCGAGACAATCACAACCACACTTCAAATCATGCGGACAAGCTTGAGGCCTTCATATCCCCTACGGACCTGCCGCCATGTCTATCAACGTGACGGTCAGGATCGCCGGCGCGACCTTTTCCAGAAGGCGCTAATCAGCCCCTCCTTAGGCCTCCTTGGCCTTCCGCGGCCGGCCGGCACGCTTGGGCTTATCGGAGACGGTCTCAGCGGGCTCGGCGGCCTTCGGAGCCGCATTCTTACGCTTCTGACCGAGGCCGAAGCTGTGGGCGAGCTTGGAGCGCGCCTCGGAGTAGCTGGCGGCCGTCGAGGGATAGTCGCGCGGCAAGCTGTAGCGCTCCCGGTACTGCTCGATCGTCATGCCGACGCCATTGAGGTGCCGCTTCAGGGTCTTGTACGGCTTGCCGTCGACGAAGCTGATCAGCGCATCGGGAGTGACCGACTTCCGGATCTGCGAGGGGGTGGGCTTGTGGCTCACCTCCCAGCCCTCCCGTCGCAGTAGGATATGCAGCCGTCGGTAGCCGTAGCGCACCCGCGCGGCAGCGAGTTCCTTCAGCCGCATCCGCAGCGCAACCTGCGGGTCAGAGCGCTTCCTGTAACGCTGGGACGAGCGGCCAAAACCGGTGGCCCGGCAGGCCCGACGCTCGCTGATGCCGTAGGCCACCTGCAGGTGGCCGGCGACTTCACGGCGAGCGCCGGGCCTTACCACTTTCGCTTCAGGACATCCTGCAACATCGAGCGATCCAGCGTCAGGTCGGCCACCAATCGTTTGAGCTTGCTGTTCTCGTCCTCCAGCTGCTTCAGCCGCCGGATCTCCGGCACGCCCATGCCGACGAACTGCTTCTTCCAGCGGTAGAACGTTGGCTCGGACACACCCATCTTCCGGCAGACCTCGTCCACCGTCGCGCCGTTCTCCGCCTGCCGAAGGGCGAAGGCGATCTGTTCGTTCGTAAAGCGCTTGCGAGGCATGGCATCCACCCTCCTTCAGGGTTCAGGATGCCCGAAGCACTTGCGCTCAGCGCGGACCAGTTTGGTGGGTCAGGGTCACCGAGGTTTCTCACTCGCGCGTGCGCGAGTGAGCCGCCCGTATCCTCTCAGCGGAAAATCTATCGACCTTTTACGGCGCTGGTGTTCCAGAACACGTCGGACCTGAAAGCCTGGGCATACATCGGGATCACACCGCGACGACAGTCGCGAACCCGATGGAGACGACGATGACCTGGGCCAACCGCATCACCATAGCCGCCACGCTGATCGGCGGCGCTTTCGTACTGATGACCTACGCGCAGGCACTGAGCCTGCCCACGCACTTCGCTTGAGGGATCGAGCAGCGGCGTCGTGCCTGCTGATAGAGGCTAGGCGCCATGGGCTAAACTCGCTGGTATAGGCCGGTCACGACGAGCGCCCTCTGATCCCGTGCGATGCCATTTCGAGCACGATCGCGCGCCAACCGGAATGGGCAGGGTCCATCCCCGCGATCTCGACGGACAGGCCGACAAAGTCCTCGTCCGGTTTGGCAGCGTGTAGGGCATGGCCGACCCGGCGTAGCTAGGCCCAGCAGGCGGCGCTAATTGGATCCGCGGCGAGGCCGGCCACGTCGAAGTCATCAACTTCCACGGGCGCCATGGAGTCAACCACGGCCGGCCTTTGGCCGAGCGGGGGTTGGCGGCGGCGCTGCTCTCCCCTCGCTCTCCACGACAATGCGCAGGAAGGCGTCAGCAGCGGCCTCAATGGGGGTGGCGGGCATGGATGACCTTCTTGAGAAAGTCTGTCAGATCGGCGTTGAACCGATCAGGGCCTGTGGCTGAATGGGCGTGGCCGCCCTCAGCAGCTAGCGCCAAGCGCGAAGCCGGGATGGCGCGAGCGAGATCCTCCGAGCGCGTGTACGGGACCAGCACATCGTCGCGCGAAGCTGCGACCAGAGTTGGTACCTGGATTTCACCCAGTCGCGCCTCGGCATCGAACGCGAGGAGTGCTCCAAGGCGAGCATGAAGATTGTGGCTCCCTTGGAAATGCCGGACACCCTCGGCTTGCTCCCGTGCCACGCGCTCCGGATGTTGCGACAGCCAGGGAGCGGGGTAGAGAAAGATCGGCTGGGCCCGGAGGTAAGCTTCGGGACCTCCGTGTTTCAGAAGCGCGGTACGGGCATCGAAGCAGCGCCGGGTGTGGGCGTCGACCTTCGCCCACGCATTGACGAGAACCAAGCTCGACAGGCGTCCCGCTGCACGCAGGGCGAGATCTATGCCGACCAGACCACCGAGCGCGTGGCCGACGAAGTGGCAGCGTCGCACGCCTGCTCGATCAAGAACGTCGAGCACATCATCAGCCATATCGGCTATCGAATATTCGGCACTCAGCTCTTCCCAGTTCTTACCCGTCCCGCGGTGGTCGTAGACCACGACACGGTACTGTGCGCCGAGAGCATCAATTTGAGGCTTCCAGTATGAGCCCAAGCCGCCAAGCCCAGCCGACATCAAGATAGTCGGAGCGGTTTCCTCGCATCGCCCGTGAATGACGTAGTGCATGGCTTGAACCTCGGCTGATCGGCTCTGAAGGGTGGCAAATGTCCTGCCAACGCATTTCGTCTGAGTGGCCGCTGAACCGCCTTTCCAAGGCCACCTCCACAAGAGCGTGTGCGCGCGAGGCAGTCAGTGCAGCCCCTCCAGCTCGGCCTCGAACGCAGCCATCTCCTTGTCCCCCGAGGCGACGGCCGAGCACCAGGCGAAGTGAACCGGGATCGGCATGGCGTAGCTTGGCACCCGGTAGGATCCGAGCGCATCGCGACGGGTCTCGCCCCCCGGCGCCCACGATCAGCCCAGCGCCGAGCAGGGCCTTCAGCGTCTTCGGAGAGCAGCGCGGGGTCTCGCCGCACCGGATTACGTCGAGGGCGCGGCGCTGGGCGACGTGCGGCCGGGATGGGGCGGCCGCTCGACCGACATCAGCACACCTCCGGGCGGGCGGCGAACTCGATCTCGGCCAGTTCCGCGGCGCGTAGCACGGCGGAGCTGATGAAGTCGTCGACGGCGCGACTCTTCTCATCGTCCGGCAGGGTGGCGTCGATCTCCCACATGCACAGCCTGGCGCTTCAGAACGCACAGTCCGCGACGGTCTGAGGCCGGAAGGCGCCTACCGGGCGGGGATCGAAGCTCCCCGCTCCAGACGCCCGATTGATGCATGATAAGTTCGGACTTGCTTAGGCGGTGTCCATCCACTGTTGCTTCAGTGAGATCCAGATAGCCCGCCCCAACAAACTCACAGCGATAGGTGAGAGAGTTTTCGCGTCCGTTGCTGCACTGTATGACGATGCGGCGAGGCGCCTTGTCCTGCGCATCACAGTTGAAGCCCGCCCGATCCAGCCGCTCGAAATAGCCCTTGGCGTCCCGCTCGCCTGATGGGCCTTTGTCCGGCGACTCGGCCATTGAATCTACGTCGCGACTCAAATCGGGGGGCTGGGTCCACGGCTCGGCGCTGGCTGATGAAGCCATGAGGAGTAGGGCGGCGAAAGCGTAGCGCATGCCGCTAGAATAGTCTCAGTAAACGTAGCTGTCGAAATGCGTATACTGTCGATACCCGCTCTCGCGGCTACAGCCCGCCCATGTCCAACCAGCTCGACGTCCTCCTTGAACGCCTGAAGTCGCACCAGCGCACGATCATTTTGGCGGTGGCCGAGCACGATGGGCTGCCGTCAGGGGGCTCTATGCGTCAGGTCGCCGAGCTGGAGAACGTTATCGCCGCGGTAGAAGCGGTCCGCGCTGAAGAGAGGGATCGGGCTAGGCGGGGCTAATGCCAACGCTGGCCAACAGCACAAGGCGCATGCAAATCGCGTTAACTCAGCGTTATTGTTGCAGCAAAATACACCACTAACAGGAGCTATCAATCAAGGATCATTCGTCAGCTTGGCCGTTATAGCTGGTTAGATGAGGGCCGCTGGCGGCCCCAATGAGGCACAGCCCTAATGATCCATCAGTTGGTCTACTACAGCCGCAACACGGTTCCCGGTGGCGACCGTCAGATGCTCACGAATCTGCGCGAGATCGTCTCTGCCTCGCAGCGCAACAACAGCCGCGACGGCGTGACCGGCTTCCTGATCTTCGACAAGACGTGGTTCTTGCAGATCCTCGAGGGTGAACGGGCCAAGGTGACCGAGACCTACAATCGCATCGCACGCGACAGTCGTCACTCCAGCGCAACCATTGTGAATGTCCACGATGTTGCCAGCCGATCCTTCCCGAATTGGACCATGGGCGGCGCCCTGCGTTCACCGGAGGTGCAGGAGGTCTATTTAAGCCATGGCATCGGCGGCGCTCTGGATCCCGTCCGGATGAAGAGCACGCAGATCCTTCAGCTCGCCCTCGACCTGCAAGAGTTCGAGCAGGCAAAACGGCAGGGGCAACGTATCGCCAGCTGACTGACGTCAATCGATTCAACACGTTGCTTATGGCTGGTGCATGTGGAAGCGATTCACGCTCGGCATTGTGCCAAGGAGGCAAAGTGTTTTTTTAGGCGATCAGCTCCATTGCACTCACATAGATACTGAAACGACAACGGCGCAGTAACCTAGAAGGTTACTGCGCCGCTTGATCGGGCCGCCTGAGGGGGCGGAGGACAGCCTTGATGACATGGATACGCCCGATTTGATCACCGGGGCGTGCGCAACAGCACTTCCAACCGTCCGTGGCTCGGATGCGACGGTGCTCGAAGACCGCCTATGGAGGGTGCGGAATGCCTCCGATCGGTCAAGGTTCGAGGGTGAGCATGATGCTTCCATTCGATCCGCCTCATCTCATGTTCGCCCGAGCTCACGCCTTCGCCCTCTATCACCGCGAGCACTTCGCCGTGCTCCTGTCCTCGGCCCTGTTCCTGGCCGGTCCGGTCCCGTTGCTCTGGGCGGTAAGCTGACCTTTCAGGCGCACAAGAAAACACCTCGCCCCCTGGGCCTCCCGTTAGTAGCACCAAGCCGAGAACCGCTCAGCTGAGGTCATCCGGTAACGCGCTCCGGCGCTTCGAACCCGGCGGGCGCGGAGTCGTGTTCGTCCAGTGCATCGTGCCGTCCGGTCGACGCGGGATCGACCGGACCTTGCCCTTGGGAGCGGCCGGACGCTCGGGGCGGGGTCCTTGGCACTCGCAATCGCGCCACACCCAGAACTTGCGGCCGTAGATCTACTCCTTTCGGTTGTGGTCGGCCCGAACCAGCATTTCTGCCATCACCCGCTCGGCCTCTCCCTTGTCGAATAGCGCCGCACCCAGCAGACGGATTGTGTAGCGCCGTAGGCTTTGCGGCTCCTCCAGATCCGGTGGCTTTGTAGGCCCCGCAGCATCGCGTGCAGCACCGCCCTGCCAACGTCATCGCGCTTCGGCGTTCCGATCTTCTGACGGGCTTGTCGGCGCCCTGCCTCGGTCTCGGCATGGGCGTCGATGCTGTGCTTCAGCCGCTTCGACATTCCCTTGCGGGACTTCCGGGCCGGGGGTGTCCAACCGGGACGCCCGGGGGTGGGGTTTGCGGCTGGCTCTCGTCCGACATCGGGGTGCCCCCATTTCAGAGGCCCCTCATTCATACCGGATCGACGCAAGATACAAACATTCGAGCCACATCAGAATCCTGGACGTCTCATCGGCTGACCCGGTCGCATCAGCGGATGACGCCGGACCGGTCATCGGCTGACGCTCGGGTGTTAGGAATCCAACTCGCCATGACCGTCTGGCGAGTTGCGATGCCATCATGGTGAGGCATGGGCGACGGTACCTGGATCGGTGACCGTCGGGCTTCCAGGCGCTTGGCTTCGTCCCGGCATGCATCGCGCTTGGTCACAACTGCCTTGATGGGGGTACGTAGATAGATGCATCGGTCGCAGGTCTCATCAGCACGAAAGGGCGGCTTAAGACCTACATGCTACGGTAACGCCAGTGTAGGCGCGATCGCGAGGTGCCTGATGCCCTCGATGCAGCGCCTGACGCGTCCGTTCCGTTCCGCCCGCACCTGGATCGCACTCGGCGTTCTGGCGCCCCTCGGTATGGTCGTGGTCTCCGGCCTCA
>NZ_VRVA01000147.1:0-11199 GCF_008039945.1 Methylobacterium sp. WL64 | reverse complement strand
CGCCTGAGCCGACGCCGCCGGTCTCGGCGCGCGTCCTGGCCGGCCTGCCCGCGCGGGCGTCCGGCTCGCCCTCACGCGTCATCTGAACGGGATTCCCCGGACGCCGCCGAGCGGCGCGCCGCGGTCCCGGCCGAGCAGGCCTCCATGCGTCTCCGTATGTCCGTTCTCCTCCTCTCCGCTCTCCTCCTGGCCGCCGGCATCGTCGTCGGGGCCGCGGTTCCGGGCGTGTCCGGCTTCGTCCGGGACAGCCTCGGGGCGGTCGGCCTGACCCGGGCCGCCGGCCATCCCGGCTCCGAGGCCGCCGGGCACGATCACGACCCTGGCCCGACGCGGGCCGCCGCGCCGGAAGGGCGAGAATCCCAGAACCAGGCGCACCAGAGTGAAGGGCATCCGGACCACGAGCACGCCGAGGCGGGCGTGATCCGGATGCGGCCCGAACAGGTCGCGGCGCAGGGCATCGCGGTCGCGCCGGTCATCGGCGGCACGCTGGCCCGACACCTCCTCGTCCCCGGCACCATCACCCCCGATACCGACCGGATCGCCCGGGTTCCCGCCCGGGTGGTCGGGACCGTCGCGGAGATGCGCAAGCGCCTGGGCGACGCCGTCCAGAAGGACGAGGTCGTGGCCGTGCTCGACAGCCGGGAGGTCGCCGACGCCAAGAGCGAGTACCTGACCGCCCTGGTCCAGGTCGAACTCCAGACGATCAACTTCGAGCGCCAGCAGAAGCTGCTGGCCTCGCGCTCGGCCTCGGAATCGGCGTTCCAGAGCGCCCGCGCGGCGTTCCTCGAGACCCGGCTGCGGGCCGACCTGGCGCGCCAGAAGCTGTCGGCGCTGGGGCTCGACGCCACCGCGGTCGCGGCCGCGCAGAAGCGCGACGAGGCGACCCCGACGCTCTCGACCCTGCGCCGCTACGAGCTGCGCGCTCCGTTCGCCGGTCGCGTGGTCGAGCGGAAGGTCGATGTCGGCTCGGCGGTCGGCAAGGAGGGCGACCCGGCCGAGATCTACCTGGTGGCCGACCTCTCCACCGTCTGGATCGAATTGTCGGTGCCGACCCTCGACCTCGCCCGGGTGCAGGAGGGCGCCCGCGTCACCGTCACCCCGGGCCGGGAGGGCGGCGGCCGCCACCAGGAGGGCCGGGTGATCTTCGTGAGCCCGTTCCTCAACCCGGAGACCCGCTCGGCCCGGGTCGTGGTCGCCCTGCCCAACGCCGACCTGGCCTGGCGCCCCGGTACCTTCGTCACCGCCGAGATCGAGATCGACCGGGATCCCGTGCCGGTCCGGGTGCCCAAGGCGGCGCTCCAGACCGTGGCGGGTGCGCGTGTGGTCTTCGTCCGCACGCCGGAGGGCTTCGCGATGCGCTCGGTCGAGCTCGGGCGCTCCGACGACGAATCCTACGCGGTCACCGCGGGCCTCGCAGCCGGCACCGAGATCGCGGTCGGCAACACCTTCCTGCTGAAGGCCGAGCTCGGCAAGGCCGAAGCCGGCCACGACGATTGAGGCGCCGGACATGCTCAGCCGCATCCTCGACGTCGCGATCCGCCAGCGCTGGCTGGTCCTGCTCCTCGTGCTGCTGGCGGCCGGCTTCGGCGCCACGGCGCTGACCAGGCTGCCGATCGACGCGGTGCCCGACATCACCAACAACCAGGTGCAGATCAACACCCTGGCGCCGTCGCTGTCGCGGGTCGATATGGAGCGTCAGGTGACCTATCCGGTCGAGACCGCGCTCGCCGGCATCAAGGGGCTCGACCACACCCGCTCGCTCTCGCGCAACGGCTTCTCGCAGGTCACCGCGGTCTTCGACGAGCGGCTCGACATCTACTTCGCCCGCCAGCAGATCGCCGAGCGCCTGTCGCAGGTGAAGGGCGACCTGCCGCCCGGCGCCGAGCCGCATATGGGCCCGATCTCCACGGGGCTGGGCGAGATCACCATGTGGTCGGTCCAGTACGCCAAGCCCGGCGGCCGGACGGTCGCCCCCGCGGGCCGGCCGGGCTGGCAACCGGACGGGAGCTACCTGACCCCGGAGGGCCAGAGTCTCGCCACCGAGCTGGAGCGGAACGCCTACCTGCGCACCGTGCAGGACTGGATCATCCGGCCCCAGATCCGCACCGTGCCGGGGGTGGCCGGGGTCGATGGCATCGGCGGCTACGAGAAGCAGTACCACGTCCAGCCGGACCCGACGAAGCTGACCGCTCTCGACCTGTCCTTCGGCGACGTCGTCCGGGCGCTCGAGGCCAACAACGCCAACCAGGGCGCCCGCTACCTCGAGGATAACGGTGAGGGCTACGTCGTGCGCGCCGCGGGCCGGCTGGAGAGCATGGAGGCGATCGCCGACGTGGTGGTGGCCACGCGGGGTGGCGTGCCGGTGCGGGTCCGGGACGTGGCAGCCCTGCGGTTCGGGCGCGAATTGCGCACCGGCTCGGGCAGCGTGGACGGCCGGGAGGCCGTGATCGGCACCGCCCTGATGCGGATCGGCGAGAACAGCCGCACGGTCGCGGCCGCGGTCGAGGCCCGCATGGCTCAGATCCGGCGGACGCTGCCGCCCGGGATCGTGGTGCGGACGGTGCTCGACCGGACGGTCCTGGTCGAGGCCACGATCCGCACGGTGGCCCGGAACCTCGCCGAGGGCGCGGCCCTGGTGATCGCGGTCCTGTTCCTGCTGCTCGGCAACATCCGGGCGGCCCTGGTCACGGCCCTGGTGATCCCGGTCGCCATGCTGATGACGGTGACCGGCATGGTCGAGGCCAGAATCTCGGCCAACCTGATGAGCCTCGGCGCCCTGGATTTCGGCCTGATCGTCGATGGCGCGGTGATCATCACCGAGAACGCGCTGCGCCACCTCGCCGAGCGCCAGCAGGCGCTGGGCCGCGGACTCACCCTGGAGGAGCGCCTGCAGACGGTCCGGGCCTCGGCCGAGGAGATGATCCGGCCGTCGCTGTACGGGCAGGCGATCATCATCCTGGTCTACGGGCCGCTCCTGACCTTCACGGGGGTCGAGGGCAAGATGTTCGAGCCGATGGCGCTGACCGTGATCCTCGCGCTGGCCTGCGCGTTCGTCCTGTCGCTGACCTTCGTGCCGGCCATGATCGCCATCGTGATCACCGGCCGGGTCACCGAGGCCGACAACCCGCTGATCCGGGGCCTGAAGGCGGCCTACCGGCCGCTGCTCGCCGCGGCGATCCGGGCGCCGGCGCCGTTCCTGGGGGCGGCCCTGCTGCTGCTGGCCGGGGCCGGCCTGCTGGCGGCCCGGCTCGGCACCGAGTTCATCCCGCTCCTTGACGAGAAGAGCATCGCGCTCAACGCCAGCCGGATCCCCTCGACCTCCCTGACCCAGTCGCAGGCGATGCAGCTCAAGGTCGAGGAGGTCGTGGCTGGCTTCCCGCAGGTGGCCACCGTGTTCTCGAAGACCGGCACCGCCGAGATCGCCTCCGACCCGATGCCGCCGAGCGCCTCGGACACCTTCGTGATCCTGAAGCCGCAGGCGGAGTGGCCCGATCCCACGCTCACCAAGGCGGCCCTGCAGGCGCAGATCGAGGCGGCCGTGGGCGAACTCGCCGGCAACATCTACGAGTTCTCCCAGCCGATCCAGCTGCGCTTCAACGAGCTGCTGGCCGGGACCCGGGGCGACCTCGCCGTCAAGGTGTTCGGCGACGCGTTCGAGCCGATGCTCAAGACCGCCAACCAGATCGCCGCGATCCTGCGTGGCATCGACGGGGCCGACGACGTGAAGGTCGAGCAGATCGCCGGCCTGCCGGTCTTCGAGATCGGGATCGACCGGACCGAGGCGGCGCGGCTGGGCCTCAGCACCGGAGCGATCCAGGAGGTGATCGGCGCCGCGATCGGCGGCCGGGAGGCCGGTTCCGTGTTCGAGGGCGACCGGCGCGTCCCGATCGTGGTGCGCCTGACCGACGCCGTCCGGGAGGACCGCGAGGCCCTGGAGAACCTGCCCGTCCCCCTCCCCCCGGGACCGAACGGCAAGGTCGCCTCCGTGCTGCTGCGGCAGGTCGCCAGCTTCTCGGTGACCGAGGGGCCGAACCAGATCTCGCGGGAGAACGGCCAGCGGCGTGTCGTCGTCACCGCCAACGTGCGCGGCCGGGACATCGGTTCGCTGGTAGACGAAGCGCAGGCGAAGGTCGCCGAGCAGGTCGCGCTGCCGGCCGGCTCCTACGTGACCTGGGGTGGCCAGTTCGAGAACCTCGCCTCGGCCCGGCGGCGCCTGACCCTGGTGGTGCCGGTCTGCTTCGGCCTGATCTTCCTGCTGCTGACCTCGGCGCTCGGCAGCGCGCGCGACGCGCTCCTGGTGTTCTCCGCGGTGCCGCTGGCGCTCACCGGCGGGATCGCGGCCCTGTGGCTGCGGGGCATGCCGCTGTCGGTGCCGGCCGCGGTCGGGTTCATCGCGCTCTCGGGCGTCGCGGTGCTGAACGGCCTGGTGATGCTGAGCTTCATCAAGCAGCTCGTCGCCGAGGGCCGGCCCCTGCGGGCGGCGATCCTGGAGGGGGCCGTGACCCGCCTGCGGCCCGTGGCGATGACCGCCCTGGTCGCGTCCCTGGGCTTCGTCCCGATGGCGCTCGCCGCCGGAACGGGCGCCGAGGTGCAGCGGCCGCTCGCCACCGTGGTGATCGGCGGCCTGATCAGCGCGACCCTGCTGACCCTGGTGGTCCTGCCGGCCCTCTACGCGCGCTTCGGGAGGGCCGAGCGGGCCGCGGCCCCGGCCGAGCCCGGCAGGTCGGACTCAGCTTGTAGGCCGGACTCAGCTTGTAGGCCGGACTCAGCTTGTAGGCCGGACTCAGCTTGTAGGTCGGACTCGGCCGGCAGGCCCCTGCCCTTGACCAGGCCGTAGACCGCCGGGATCACGATCAGGGTCAGGAGCGTCGAGGAGGCCATGCCGCCGATCATCGGCACGGCGATCCGCTGCATCACCTCGGAGCCCGCGCCGGTGCTCCACAGGATCGGCAGGAGGCCGGCCATGATCGCCACGACGGTCATCATCTTCGGGCGGACCCGCTCCACCGCCCCGACCATGATGGCCGCGCGCAGGTCCGCGCGGGTGAGGGGCCGCCCGGCGCGGGCCGCCTCCGCGCGCCGCTCGGCGAGCGCCTGGTCGAGATAGACCAGCATCAGGATCCCGGTCTCGGCGGCGACGCCGGCCAGCGCGATGAAGCCCACCGCCACGGCGACCGACAGGTGGAACCCCATCGCCCACATCAGCCAGACGCCGCCGACCAGCGCGAAGGGCAGCGACAGCAGCACGATCAGCGTCTCGGTCACCCGGCGGAACACGAGGTAGAGCAGCAGCACGATCACCAGCAGGGTCGCCGGGACGACGATCCGCAGCCGGGCCTCGGCCCGCTCCAGGGCCTCGAACTGGCCGCTCCACTGGAGCGTCACGCCCTCGGGCAGCGGTACCGCGCGCGCCACCACGTCCCGCGCCTCCGCGACGTAGCCGCCGAGGTCGCGCCCGGCGATGTCGACGTAGAGGTAGAGCGCGGGCCGCCCGTTCTCGCTCCGGATCGACGTCGGCCCGCGTACGAGCTGGATCGTCGCGACCGCCCCCAGCGGCACGGTCCCCCCGCCCGGGAGCGCCACCTGGACGTCATCGGCGATCGCCTGCGGGTCGGACCGCAGGGCCCGCGGGTAGCGCACGCTGACGCCGTAGCGCTCGCGCCCCTCAACGGTTGTGGTGACGGTCGCGGCGCCGAGCGCGGTGGCAACGACGTCCTGGACGTCGCCGACGGTAAGCCCGTAGCGGCCGAGCGCCTCCCGATCGGGGGTGATGTCGAGGAAGGTGCCGCCCACCACCCGCTCGGCATAGGCGCTCGCGGTGCCCGGGACCGTGCGGATTGCCGCCTCGACCGTCCGGGCGACCGGTTCCAGGGCGGCGAGGTCCGGGCCGAACAGCTTGACGCCCACGGGGGTGCGGATGCCGGTGGCCAGCATGTCGATCCGGGCCCGGATCGGCTGGGTCCAGGCGTTGGACACGCCGGGAAACTGCAGGGCCTTGTCCATCTCGGCCCGCAGGCTCGCCAGCGTCACCCCGGGCCGCCACGCCTCCGGGGCCTTGAGCCGGATGATCGTCTCGAACATCTCCAGCGGCGCCGGGTCGGTCGCGGTGCCGGCGCGTCCCGCCTTGCCGTAGACCGAGGCGACCTCCGGGAACGTCTTGATGATCCGGTCCTGGGTCGCCAGCAGCTCGGCCGCCTTGGTGATGGAGAGGCCCGGCAGGGTCGTGGGCATGTAGAGCAGCGTGCCCTCGTTGAGCTCGGGCATGAATTCCGAGCCGAGCTGGCGCGCCGGCCAGATCGTGGCGGCCAGCATCCCGAGCGCCAGGACGAGCGTCAGGATCCGCGCCCGCAGCACCGCGGCGATCAGCGGCCGGTAAACCCCGATCAGCAGCCGATTCACCGGGTTGCGGTGCTCCGGGACGATCCGGCCGCGCACGAACAGGATCATCAGCGCCGGCACCAGGGTCACCGACAGCAGCGCCGCCGCCGCCATCGCGAAGGTCTTGGTGACGGCGAGCGGCCCGAACAGCCGGCCCTCCTGGCTCTCCAGGCTGAAGATCGGCAGGAACGAGACGGTGATCACCAGGAGCGACAGGAACAGCGACGGCCCGACCTCGGCGGCGGCCCCGACCAGGATCTCGGCGCGCGGCCGGCCCGGCGGCGCGCGCTCCAGGTGCTTGTGGGCGTTCTCGATCATCACGATGGCGGCGTCGATCATCGCCCCGACCGCGATGGCGATGCCGCCCAGGCTCATGATGTCGGCGCCGAGCCCGAGCGCCCGCATCGCCGCGAACGCCATCAGGATCCCCACCGGCAGCATCAGGATCGCCACCAGCGCGCTGCGCAGGTGCAGCAGGAACACGACGCAGACCAGCGCGACGATCGCGCATTCCTCGACCAGGGTGTGGGTCAGCGTCGCGATCGCGGCGTCGATGAGTTGCGACCGGTCGTAGACCGGCACGATCTCGGTGCCCGACGGCAGGCTCCTGGCGATCTCGTCGAGGCGATCCTTGACGCTCGCGATGACGGCGCGGGCGTTGGCGGCGAAGCGCTGCACCACGATGCCGCCCGCGACCTCGCCGGCCCCGTCGAGTTCGGCGATCCCGCGCCGCTCGTCGGGCCCGATCTCGACCCGGGCGACGTCGCGCACCCGCACCGGCGTGCCGTTGTCGGTCTTGAGCACGACGGCGCCGATGTCTGCGGTGCCCTTGAGGTAGCCCCGGCCGCGCACCACCACCTCGAACTCGGACAGCTCGACCGTGCGGCCGCCGACATCGGCGTTGCTCGCCCGGATGGCCTCGCGCAGGCGGTTCAGGCTGATGCCCTGCGCCCGCAGGCGGTTCGGGTCGACCACCACGGTGTACTGCTTGACGAAGCCGCCCACCGGGGCGACCTCCGCCACCCCCTCCCCGCGCGAGGCCGCGAACCGGACCACCCAATCCTGTAGGGAGCGCAGCTCGGCGAGCGTCCGCTGCCGGGCCAGGATCACGTATTGGTAGACCCAGCCGATCCCGGTGGCGTCGGGCCCGAGCGTCGGGATCACCCCGGCGGGCAGGCGGCCGCCGGCGCCGTTGAGGATCTCGAGCACCCGCGAGCGCGCCCAATACGGGTCGGTGCCGTCTGCGGAGATGACGGTGACGAACGAGACCCCGAACATCGAGACCCCGCGCACGACCTTGGCGCGCGGCACGGTCAGCATCGCGGTGGTCAGCGGGTAGGTGACCTGGTCCTCGACCACCTGCGGCGCCTGGCCCGGATACTCGGTGTAGACGATGGTCTGCACGTCCGAGAGATCCGGGATCGCGTCCAGCGGCAGGGTGCGCAGGGCCTGGACTCCCGCCGCTACCGCGAAGACGGTGCCGATCAGCACGAGCACGAGGTTGCGCGCCGACCAGGCGATCAGCCGGGCGATCATCGCCCGGCCTCCCAGTCGGCCGGCGGGGCGGCGAGGCTTGCCAGCGCCGCCTTCAGGTTGCTCTCGGCGTCGATCAGAAAATTCGCCGCGGTGACGACCCGCTCGCCGGCCCGGAGGCCCGCGCGGATCTCGACGTAGCCCTCGCCGCGCCGCCCGATCTCGACCGCGCGGGGCGCGAACCGCCCCTCCCCGGCCTCGATCAGCACCGCCTGGCGCGCGCCGGTCTCGATCACGGCCCCCTCGGGCACCGCCACCACCGGCTCGGTGGAGCCCGTGGCGATCTCCACATCGGCGTACATGTCGGGCAGGAGCAGCCCGTCCGGGTTCGGCAGCGCGATGCGGATGCGGGTCGCGCGGGTCTCGCGGTTCACCTGCGGGTAGATCATCCCGACCTGGCCGGTGGCAGTCCGGCCGGGCACCCGCACGGTCGCGGCCTGGCCCACGCGGATGCCGGCGAGATCGCGCTCCGGCACGTCGGCCAGCACCCAGACCTGCGACAGGTCGGCGATCCGGAACAGGGTGTCGCCGGCCGCGGCCTTCATGCCCTCCACGGCCCGGCGCTCCAGGACCAGCCCGTCCCGGGGCGAGGCCCAGGTGATCGCCCGCGGCACCGTCCGGGTGCGCTCCATCTCGGCGATCACGGCCTCGGAGACGTTCAGGTTGCGGATGCGGCGCCGGGCGCCGTCGAAGCCCGGATTGGCGATGAGCTGCGCGGCGGCGGCGTTGATCTCCGGCGCGTAGACCGAGACCAGATTCTGCCCCTTCCGGACCCGGTCGCCGGTGGTGACGTCCTCGACATGGTCGACATAGGCGTCCGCGCGGGTCGCCACCACGGTGACCCGGCGCTCGTCGAGCGCCACCGTGCCCGGCACCCGCACCGGCCGGGACACGACCCGGCGCTCGACCACGGCGCTGCGCACGCCGGTGCGCTGGATCCGGCCCGGCGAGACCGTGACGGTGTCCGGGTCCGGGTCGCCGCCGGCGTAGACCGGGATGTAGTCCATCCCCATCGAATCCTTCTTGGGTATCGGCGAGGTGTCGGGCAGGCCCATCGGGTTGCGGTAGTAGCGCACCGTCCGGCCGGGATCTTTTTTTGGCCCGTCGCCCTCCCCCGGCCCGGCCCGACCCGGAACGTCCTCCGTGGCGGGCCGGTCGAATCGGAGATCCTCGCTGGCCTGGACGGCCCGGAACAGGCGCCCGTCCTCGGTCATCATCGGCGACAGGGAATAGACCGGCTTGCCGTCCGGATCCTGGTAATAGACCACCGGCCCGGTGGCGGCGGACGGCTCGGCGGCGAAGCCCGCCCAGGCCCGCGCGAACAGCGGGACCGGATCGGGGCCGCCCATGCGTCCCGCCCCATAGCCGGCGCCCCCCGCCGCCAGGGCGGCGACGGTTCCGGCCAGCCAAACCGGGCGGCTCACGGCACGGCCTGGAAGACGAGCTTGTCGCTGACGGTGCCGGCCTCGCCCTGGACCTTCGCGCCCAGCGACAGCCGCCAGCCCCCCGCCATGGTGAGCTTGGTCCTGAACCGGTAGAGGCCCGGCTCCGTGGACGGGAGCTGCGCGAGGGTCGAGGTCATCTCGTCCATGCTGTCCGGGGCCATGTCGATGCGCTTGGCGAAGATCACCGCGTCGGTGACCGGCTGGCCGCTGCGCGTGTCGACCAGGCGGACCGTCAGGACCGCCTCGCCGACCTTGGCCTCCCGGGTGACGAGTTCGAACCGGTAATCCGCCGGCGCGGCGCGGGCCGGAGCGCACAGGGCAGTGCCGACGAGCGCGGCCGTGCAGGCGCGCGCCAAGGATCGGGCAACGGATTGGGCAACGGATTGGAAGGTCACACAGAATCTCCTGAACACGATGGCCGGCCGCACGGGCGTGCAGCCTCACGCGGGCGTCATGGCCCGCGGCATCGGGTTCAGGCTCGGGGCGGCTCGGGCGGCGGCGTTCCGGTCACGCTGGCGAACCGTGCCGCCTTCCGGGCGAACAGAGGCGCTCCGGTGGCGAACGGCACCGGCAGGCCGACCCCGGACGGCGGCAAGGAGGCGAGGCCGGCGAGGCACAGGGCCATCAGCGGGCAGCCCTTGAGACAGCCCGTGGACCCGTCCCCGTCCCCGGGCTGCTGGTCCGGCGGCGTCGCGGCCTCGGGCGGGCAGCAGGGCATGGCGTCCATGGCGGCGCCCGCCATGTTGTCCTTTTGCGCCAAGTCCTTCTGCGCCAAGTCCTTCTGCGCCATCGCGTGGCCGTGCTCATGCGGCGCGGCCCGCTCCGCTCGGGCCATCGTCGGCGCATGCATGCCGGCGACCGCCGCAGGGGCGGCGACCGGAAGCAGGGCGAGGCTGAGAACCGCCAGGAGCGGAAGCAGCCGCCGAAGGGCCAGCCAGAGGATCACGGTGTCAGGATGCCAGCTTTCTGGGCGAGGCGGAAGCGCCTCATCGTTCACCGGCGATCCGATGCCGGTTCGCGCGGGTCGCGCGCGCAGTCTGAGCGTCCTCGGCGGGTGATCAGCCGCGCCAGCCGCGGCCGCAGGGGCAGGGACAACCGGTAGGCCGCCTCCGCGACGGGCAGGATGGGCCGCAGCCCGAAGACGCGCAGCTCGACGAGGCGGCCGAGCCAGCGCCAGTTCGGCAGGACGCGCCACAGCCGCGCGAACGCCGCCGCCCCCGACACGAGCCGGCCGTCCGCGCCGCGCACGTGGAAGCGCCGCAGGGCGTCGCCCCGGTCGAGATCCGGCCCCAGGCCGGCCGCCGGCGCATCGCGCCCGACATCGACGAAGGCGATCCGCTCGGCCCCGCGGCAGTCGCGGTAATGGCCGATCTCGGCCCGGCAGAGCGGGCAGCCGCCATCGTAGTAGACGGTCAGGTCGGAGCTCATCGGATCAGCGCTCATGGTTTGCCGGGCGACACCTCACCCCGTGCCCGCAGCACGAGAGGTGGGCTGGCAGCGACCGGGTTTCGGTGCAGGCCCTGATCCAACGCCGGAGCACTCCGATCGCCCCGCGGGCGGACGTTGTCTCAGGGTCGCAGATGGTCCGGCCCGTGCCTTGGAAACCGTGCCGATGCCGGGCGAGGCTGACACAGCCGGTTGCGCGAGGGGGCCGAAAAGGCTGTCGGGCCGCAAGGTTCTGCGGGACGGATGGTGGGCCCGGCAGGACTCGAACCTGCAACCAGACCGTTATGAGCGGTCGGCTCTAACCATTGAGCTACAGGCCCTACGCCCACTCGAACGGATAGCCGATCGGGGGGCGCCCGTCACCCGGATTTCGTCGGAGCGCGGGGGCGCCGGGGGC
>NZ_VRVA01000146.1:0-11396 GCF_008039945.1 Methylobacterium sp. WL64 | reverse complement strand
CCCCTCGCCGCCCCTCCGCCGCAGCGGGGCACCAAGGGCGCCGACATCCTGGGCCCGTCCAACGGGCCCCGCGCCGCCGAGGAGCCGTTCACCCAGGCGCCGCCGGCCACCGACCACGGCACGATGCCGAACCTGAAATGGTCGTTCACCGACAGCCACATGCGCCTGGAGGAAGGCGGCTGGGCGCGCCAGACCACTGTGCGCGAACTGCCGGTCTCCAAGGCCATGGCCGGGGTCAACATGCGGCTCAAGGCCGGCGTGGTCCGCGAGATGCACTGGCACAAGGAAGCCGAGTGGTCCTACATGATCAAGGGCAAGGCCCGGATCACCGCGATCGACCAGGACGGGCGCACCTTCGCGGACGATGTCGGCGAGGGCGACCTCTGGTACTTCCCGGGCGGCATCCCGCACTCGATCCAGGGGCTCGCGGCCGACGGGGTCGACGGCTGCGAGTTCCTGCTGGTGTTCGACGACGGCGGCTTCTCGGAGGATTCGACCTTCCTGCTGACCGACTGGCTGGCCCACACCCCCAAGGACATCCTGGCCAAGAATCTCGGGGTGCCCGAGAGCGCACTGGCCAAAATCCCCGACAAGGAGCTCTACATCTTCCCCGGGCCGACCCCCGGCCCGCTCGCGGCCGACCTGATGGGGGGCGCCGGCCAGATCCCAAAGAAGTTCAGCCACCGGATGCTGGCGCAGGAGCCGATCCGCACCAAGAGCGGGCGCGTGCGCATCACCGATTCCACGGTGTTCCCGGCCTCGGTGACGATCGCGGCGGCGCTGGTCGAGGTCGAGCCCGGGGGCCTGCGCGAGCTGCACTGGCACCCCAACAGCGACGAGTGGCAATACTACCTCTCGGGCAAGGGCCGGATGACGGTGTTCGGCTCGGAATCGAAGGCCCGCACCTTCGACTACCAGGCCGGCGACGTCGGCTACGTGCCCTTCGCCATGGGCCATTACATCGAGAATACCGGCGACACGACGCTGACCTTCCTGGAGATGTTCAAGAGCCCGCGCTACGCCGACATCTCGCTGAACCAGTGGCTCGCGCTGACCCCGCATCCCCTGGTGCAGGCCCATACCGGGCTGGATCCCAAGCAGCTCGACGCCCTGCCGCAGACCAAGACGCCGGTCGTGCCGGGTTGACGTTGCCGGAGCGCTCGCCGACGAAGTGGAGGCCGGTTCGGCGTCCGCGAGCGCGTCACCATAACGCTTGGAACTTGATCGAGCCTCGATGCGTCGATGGAATGGACAGTATTCAAGCCTGATCACGGAGAAACCGATGCGCGCCCTCGCCCGCGCGTTCCTCGCCCTGGCACTCGCCCTCCCGGCGGGCGCCGCCTGGGCGCAGGTCCAGCCGAACGACCCGAACGCGGCCAATTCCTCGTTCGCCCTGCAGAGCCAGATCCGCACCCTCAACCAGCAGCGGGTTTCCGACTACAACACGTTGAACCAGCAGTTCCAGCGCAACGTCCAGTACCAGCCCCACGGGCCGTATTACGGGGTCTACGGCGGGCGCCGGGTCGGCCGGCATGGGATCGCGCGGGCGCCCCGGGGCGGGGTCAACACCAGCGTGTGCATCGGCTGCTGACCGTCCCGGGTCCGGGCATAGCGGGGACAGCCCGAAAAAAACCTTTTCCCGTCCGCACGCTTGGCCCAGAAGCAGGGCCCATGGTGGCGCGCGCATGAACATTCTGCTGATCGGCTCGGGGGGACGCGAGCACGCGCTGGCCTGGCGCTTGGCCAAGAGCCCGCTCTGTACCCGCCTGTTCACGGCCCCGGGCAATCCCGGCACCGCCCGCCACGGCACCAACCTGCCCGACCTCAAGGTCACCGACCACGCCGCGGTGGCGGCCTTCTGCGCCGCCGAGTCGATCGGCCTCGTGGTGGTCGGTCCCGAGGCGCCGCTGGTCGCCGGTCTGGTCGACGACCTGAAGATCGCGGGGATTCGCACCTTCGGGCCGACCCGCGACGCGGCGCGGCTCGAGGGCTCCAAGGGCTTCACCAAGGACCTCTGCGCCGCCTGCGGGATCCCGACCGCCGCCTTCGCGCGCTTCACCGCCCTGGAGCCGGCGCTCGCCTATGTCCGCCGGGAGGGCGTCCCGATCGTCGTGAAGGCCGACGGCCTCGCGGCCGGCAAGGGCGTCACCGTCGCCGAGACGCTGGACCAGGCCGAGGACGCGCTGGCGTCGCTGTTCGAGGATCCCGGCGCCGAGGTGGTGGTCGAGGAATGCCTGTTCGGCGAGGAGGCGAGCTTCTTCGCGCTGTGCGACGGCACCCGGGCGATCCCGCTCGGCACCGCGCAGGACCACAAGCGCGTGTTCGACGGCGACCGCGGCCCCAACACCGGCGGCATGGGCGCCTATTCCCCGGCCCGGGTCGTGACCCCGGAGATCGAGGCCCGGGTCATGGCCGAGATCATCCTGCCGACGTTGGCCGGCATGCGGGCGCGCGGCTGCCCGTTCACGGGCATTCTCTACGCCGGCCTGATGCTCACCGCGGACGGCCCCAAGCTGATCGAGTACAACACCCGCTTCGGCGATCCCGAGGCGCAGGTGCTGATGCCGCGCCTCGCCTCCGACCTCGTGCCGGCTTTGCTCTCGGCCAGCGAGGGCGACCTCTCCGGGGTCACGCTGGAATTCGACGCCCACCGGGCCGCGCTCACCGTGGTGATGGCGGCCGCCGGGTATCCGGGGGCCGTGGTGCGGGGCTCGGTGATCCGGGGCGTCGACGGGGCCGAGGGCGACGGCGTCTTCGTGTTCCAGGCCGGCACCCGCGACGAGGGCGGCCAGCTGCTCGCCGACGGTGGCCGGGTGCTGGCGGTCACGGCCGTCGGCGACAGCGTCACCGACGCCCAGGACCGCGCCTACGCGGCGGTGGCCCGGATCGACTGGCCGGAAGGGTTCTGCCGCCGCGACATCGGCTTCCGGGAAGTGGCCCGGGAAGCCGCGGACCGGGGCTGAAATCCCGGTACCTCGGGGGCTCCGCCTCCGAAGCGCCGCCGAAGGGCCCGCCCTTGGGAACCCGTTACTCGCCGATCGCGGCGCCGGCCGGCCTCCGGTTGTCGTTGGCGCCGTAGAGCAAGCCTGGGCGCATGCGCTCGGTGCGGGTCGCGTCGTTGCCCGAGGAGGCCGCGTCGGTGGGCTCCGGCACGGCGGCGCGGACCGCGATCAGCTCCTGCGCGCCCCAGGGTCTCTGCTCGACGATCGTGTGGCCCATGCCCCGCAGGATGCCTTGCGTGTCCGCCGAGAGCGCGAACGGCTCGGCATAGACCGTGTCGGGCAGCCATTGGTGATGGATGCGCGGGGCGTCCACCGCCTCCTGCGGCTCCATGCCCAAATCGAGCACGTTGATCAGCGTCTGGGCGTTGATCGTGATGATCCGGGAGCCCCCGGGCGAGCCCGCCACCAGGGCGACCTTGCCGTCCCGCAGCACGATGGTCGGCGCCATCGACGAGAGCGGGCGCTTGCCGGGCTCGATCGCGTTCCGGGCGCCCTGGACCAGGCCAAACAGGTTCGGCACCCCGGGCTTGACCGTGAAGTCGTCCATCTCGTCGTTGAGGAAGAACCCGGTCTCCCCGGCCATCACCCCGGCGCCGAAATAGCCGTTGATCGTGTAGGTCAGCGAGACCGCGTTGCCGGCCTTGTCCATCACCGAGATGTGGGTGGTCTCGGGCTTCTCCTGCGGGAGGCTTTCGGGGGCCGGGCGGATCTCGGCGGACGGGGTCGCACGGTCCGGCCGGATCGTGGCCCGGAGTTTGTCCGCGTAGGTCCGCGACAGCAGCTGCGCCACCGGGTTGGGCCCGAAATCCGGGTCGCCCAGCAGGACGTTGCGGTCGGCATAGGCGCGCCGCATCGCCTCGACCATCAGGTGCACGGTCCGGGCGGAATTGAAGCCGGCCGCCCGCAGGTCGTAGCCGTCGAGGACGTTCAGGACCTCGCACAGCGTCGTGCCGCCGGACGAGGGCGGGGGCGCCGACAGGATGGTGGCGCCCCGGTAGCGGCAGGTCAGCGGCTCGGATTCGGTCACCGTGTAGGCGGCGAAGTCCGAAGCCGTCAGCAGGCCGCCCCCGGCCCGGGACGCCGCCTCGACCTGGCGGGGGATCTCGCCCGTGTAGAACGCGTCCGAGCCGCCCTCGGCGATGGCCTGGAGGGTGCGGGCGAGGCCGGCCTGGACCATCCGGTCGCCGGGCCGCCAGGACGTGCCGTCCGGGCGCAGGAAGACGCGGGCGACGTTGGCCTGCCCGGCAAACAGCTTCGCGCCGAAATCCAGGATGTCGGTGTCGCCCCGGGTGAGCACGAAGCCGTCCCGGGCCAGCGCCACCGCCGGGGCCATCACCTTGGCCAGCGACAGGGTGCCGTATTCCGCGAGCGCAGTGTTCAGGCCGAGCACGGTGCCGGGCACGCCCGCCGCCTTCCAGCCGCGCAGGCTCGCGCCCTTCACGACGCTGCCGTGGGTGTCGAGATACATGTCGCGGCTGGCCGCCGCGGGCGCCTTCTCGCGGAAATTGATGAAGCGGCTCTGTCCGTCGGCCCGGTGCAGGACCAGGAAGCCGCCGCCGCCGATATTGCCGCAGCACGGGTTCACCACCGCCTCGGCATAGGCCACGGCCACCGCGGCATCGACGGCGTTGCCGCCGGCCTTCAGGATGTCGGCGCCGACCTGAGAGGCCAGGCGCTGGGACGACACCACCATGCCGTTCTCGGCCTCCACGGCCGGTCCCGAGGCGGCCCGCGCCCCGGGGCCTCCGAGGACGACGAGAAGCCCGAGGAGCAGCGCGCGTGCCGGTGCGATCATCCAGGCTCTCTTCGATGCGGGTCCGGCGCTGCCATATAGGGGGCTGGGCGCGGGAGTCGCGGCTCCCAAGCCGAACCTCATCCTGAGGTGGTGCAGCGTAGCGGAACCGTCCAGTGAGCCGCGCGCGTCCTGGAGGGCTCCTTCGAGGCCCGGCGACCATCGATCGCCGGGCGCCTTGGGATGCGGGAGGCCGATGGGTGAGGCGGTTCGGCCGCTGCCGGGCTCAGCCGTTGCGGAACGTGTAGCTGTAGCCGTTCAGCGCCGGCGCGCCGCCGAGATGGGCGTAGAGGATCTTCGCGCCCTTCGGGAAGAAGCCCTTCTTCACGAGGTCGACCATGCCCTGCATGGATTTGCCCTCGTAGACCGGGTCGGTGATCATCCCCTCGAGCCGGGCCGAGAGGCGGATCGCCTCGACGGTCTCCTGCGAGGGCACGCCGTAGACCGGGTAGGCGTAATCCTCGTTGAGCACCACGTCGTCGGCGACGATGTCGCCCGCGCCTATCAGGGCGGCGGTGTTCTGGGCGATGTCGAGCACCTGGGCCTTGGTCTGGGCCGGGGTGCAGGAGGCGTCGATGCCGATGACGTTGCGGGCGCGCCCGTCGGCCGCGAAGCCCACCACCATGCCGGCATGGGTCGAGCCGGTCACCGTGCAGACCACCACGTAGTCGAAGCGCAGGCCCATCTCGGCCTCCTGGGCCCGAACCTCCTCGGCGAAGCCGACATAGCCGAGCCCGCCGTACTTGTGCACCGAGGCGCCGGCCGGGATCGCGTAGGGCTTGCCGCCCTCGGCCTCGACCTCGGCGAGCGCGCGCTTCCAGCTGTCGCGGATGCCGATGTCGAAGCCGTCATCCACGAGCTGCGTCTGGGCGCCCATGATCCGCGACAGGAGGATGTTGCCGACGCGGTCGTAGACGGCATCCTCGTGGGGCACCCAGGCCTCCTGGATCAGCCGGCACTTCATGCCGATCTTGGCGGCCACCGCCGCGACCATGCGGGTGTGGTTCGACTGGACGCCGCCGATCGAGACCAGGGTATCGGCCCCGCTCTTGATCGCGTCCGGCACGATGTATTCGAGCTTGCGCAGCTTGTTGCCGCCGTAGGCCAGGCCCGAATTGCAATCCTCACGCTTGGCGTAGATCTCGACCGCATCCCCCAGATGGGCCGAGAGCCGCTTGAGCGGCTCGATCGGCGTCGGGCCGAAGGTCAGGGGGTAGCGCTCGAACTGTTGCAGCATCGGGACTCTCCGGGTCTTCCGGCCGCCGGGATCGTTGTCCACCCGGCGCGGCCGCCTTCGGGGTACGGCGGAAAACTAACCCGGATCGCCTGAAAGGTGCTCTCGATCTCGGGCCGCCGATAGCCACGCGCTTGCATCGATTGCCGCAACGGATGAGAAATCATCCGAAATGCAGCCAAAAGATGAAAGAAATCGCCATGTCCGCAGGGCTCGATCGGATCGACCTCAAAATCCTGCGCCTGCTGCAGGCGGACGGGCGCATGGCCAATGCCGAGATCGCCGAGCGCTCCGGCACCAGCGCGGCGACCTGCCATCGCCGGATCCAGCGCCTGTTCACGGACGGATTCGTGCGGGCGGTCCGGGCGCTGGTCGATCCGGCCCGGGTCGGCCGCGGCACCCTGGTCTTCGTCGGCGTCGTGCTCGACCGCTCGACCCCCGAGAGCTTCTCCGAGTTCGAGGCCGCGGTACGGGCGATCCCGGTGCTGCTCGACTGTCACCTCGTGGCCGGCGATTTCGACTACATCCTGAAGATCCGCGTCTCCGACATGGCCGACTTCAACCGGCTCCACAGCGCCACGCTGATCGGCCTGCCCGGGGTGCGCCAGACCCGCACCTTCTTCGTGATGAAGGAGGTCATCGACAACGCGCCGCTGGACCTCTGACGCGGACCCGGTTTCAGGCGGTGTCGATGGCCGCCGGGCATATCACGATGGACGATGCGCGCCCCTTTCCCGGACAGGCGAGCGAAGCGGAACCGGGTCCGGGATCCCGCACGCAGAGCGCGGCGCAGCGGCACAGGATGGCATCGCGGCGGCGCAGGCGGACGCTTCGCTGCGTCCTGTGCGGGATCGCGAGGCGCATTCCGCTGACGCTCCACGCACCCGGGCAAGGGACGGCGCGCAGGCCATGTCCCGCGCAGGTCCGCCCTATTCCTCCCCGCGTCGTGCCTGGCGCAGGGCCTCCCAGCGGGCGAGGCGCTCGGCCAAGCGGGTCTCGTAGCCGCGCTCGGTGGGTGCATAGAGGTGCTGGCGGCCGAGCGCGTCGGGCCAGTAATCCTGGCCCGAGAAGGCGTCGGGCTCATCGTGGTCGTAGCGGTAGCCCTCGCCGTAGCCGATGCGCTTCATCAGCTTGGTCGGCGCGTTGAGGATGGTGCGGGGCGGCGCCAGGGAGCCGGCCTCCTTGGCGAGCCGCGTCGCAGCCTTGTAGGCGGTATAGACCGCGTTCGATTTCGGCGCGCAGGCCAGGTAGATCGCGGCCTGCGCCAGGGCCAGCTCGCCCTCGGGGCTGCCGAGGAAGTCGAACGCGTCCTTGGCGGCGTTGGCCACGACCAAGGCCTGCGGGTCGGCGAGCCCGATATCCTCCACCGCCATGCGCACGAGCCGGCGGGCGATGAACAGCCGGTCCTCGCCGGCATCGAGCATCCGGCACAGATAGTAGAGCGCCGCGTCCGGATCGGAGCCGCGCACGGTCTTATGCAGGGCCGAGATCAGGTTGTAATGGCCCTCCTGGGCCTTGTCGTAGATCGGCGCCCGCCGCTGCACGATGTCTTGCAACGCGTCCGCGTCGAGGGTCTCCCCCGGGCTGGCCGAGCGCCAGACTTCTTCCGCCAGGGTCAGCGCCGCGCGGCCGTCGCCGTCGGCCATCCGGACCAGCACGCCGCGGGCCTCCTCGGTGAGCGGCAGGGCCTGGCCGGTCAGGGCCTCGGCCCGGACCAGCAGCCGTGCGATGGCGCCCGGGTCGAGCGCCCGGAACAGCAGCACCCGGGCGCGGGACAGGAGCGCGGCGTTCAGCTCGAACGAAGGGTTCTCCGTGGTGGCGCCGACCAGCGTGACCGTGCCGTCCTCCATCACCGGCAGGAAGGCGTCGAGCTGCGCCCGGTTGAACCGGTGGATCTCGTCGACGAACAGCAGGGTCGCCTGCCCGGTCGCCCGGCGCTTGCGCGCGGCCTCGAACACCTTGCGCAGGTCGGGCACGCCCGAGAAGATCGCCGAGATCTGCTCGAAATGCAGGTCGGTGCCCTGGGCCAGCAGCCGTGCCACCGTGGTCTTGCCGGTGCCGGGCGGTCCCCAGAAGATCAGCGATCCGAGGCTGCGTCCCCGCAGCAGGCGGGTGAGCGCCCCGCCCTCCCCGGTCAGGTGCTCCTGGCCGACCACCTCCGCGAGACTCTGCGGGCGCAGCCGGTCCGCGAGCGGGCGGCTGGCCTCCGCGACGGGGGCGTGGCCGGAATCCGGGGCCGCTGGGGGTTCGGCGGAGGCGAACAGGTCGGACATCCGCGCATCAACACCGGGCGCGGGCGGGGGCGCAACCCGGGAGCCGGGCCTTGCCCACGGCCATCGGCCGGATGCGCGCCGTCCGGCTCAGCCCCCGAACACCGAGGTCATGATCTCGCCGTTGCGGTTGATCACCACCTCCCAGGAATTGAGGGTGTTGCGGGTGACCCGGTCCAGGTCCTTGGTGGTCGCCACCGGCACGCCGTTGACCGCCACGATGATGTCGCCCTTCTGCAGCCCGAGCCGGCTGGCGATGGAGGTCTCGTCCACCGCCTGCACGGCCACGCCCTCGGCCGGGAAGTCGACCTGCAGCTCCTCGGCCACCGCCGGCGAGGTGTTGACCAGGCTCGCGCCCTGGAACGGCGAGCGGGTCTTCACCTTGAGCACGTCGCGGGGGCGCGTCTCCGGGGCGGGGGCGAGCTTGACCGCGACCGTCTGGCGGGCCGTGCCGCGCAGGATCCCGAAGCGGGTCTGGCCCTGGACACCCTTGAGGGCGAAGCGATAGCCGAACGCCTCCGGGTCGGCGACCTCCTGGCCGTCGATGGTCAGGATCAGGTCGCCGCGCTTCAGGCCGGCCTCGTCCGCGGGGCTCTTGGGCTGCAGGCTCGCCACCAGGACGCCGGTCGGATGGTCGAGGCCCATGCTGTCGGCGATGTCGGGGGTCACGCTCTGGATGCGCGCGCCGAGCCAGGGCCGGCGCACCACGCTCGCGCCGTCGCGGGCCGCGTCGACCACCGCCTTGACCATGCCCACCGGGATCGCGAAGCCGATGCCGTGGCTGCCGCCGGATTGCGAGTAGATCGCCGTGTTGATGCCGACCAGCTGGCCGCGCAGGTCGACCAGGGCGCCGCCCGAATTGCCCGGATTGATCGCGGCGTCGGTCTGGATGAAGTACTGGTAGTCCGCCGAGCCGACCTGGGTCCGCGCCAGCGCCGACACGATGCCCTGCGTCACGGTCTGGCCGACCCCGAACGGGTTGCCGATCGCCATCACGAAGTCGCCGACCTCCAGGGCGTCGGCATCGCCGAACGGCATCGGCACCAGGCCCTTCGGGGCTTCCTTGAGCTTGAGCACCGCCAGATCGGTGCGGGTGTCGCGCATCACGATCGTCGCCTCGAACTCCCGGCGGTCGGAGAGCGCGATGCGGACCTCGTTCATGTTGTCGATGACGTGGTTGTTGGTGATCACGAGGCCGTCGGCATCGACCAGCACGCCGGAGCCGAGCGACCGCTGGGCCCGGTCGCCCCGGGGGCCGCGGCCGCCCTCCGGCTCGCCGAAGAAGCGGCGCATGAACTCGTCCATGGCGCTGGCGCGCGCGGTGGAACGCTTCTCGACATGGGAGGCGTAGACGTTGACCACCGAGGGTGCGGCCCGCTTCACCACCGGGGCGAAGGACAGCTGGACGTCGCTCCGGCTGAGGGGCACCACCTTGGCCGTTCCCTCCTTGGAGGCGGCAGGAGCCTCCGTGCGGGCCATCTGCGCCCCGGCGGGGCCGGCGGCCAGCAGGGTTGCGACGAGGGCGGGCAGGACGGGGCGGATCAGCATGCAGGGCTCCGGCGGCAGGTCGGGCGCGCCGTCCGGATCGGCGGCGGCGCACCGTGCGGCCTTACGCTATCGGAGCCGATTGCGGCAGGCCCGCGACGCCGTCGCCGGAAGAGCCGGGCGGCCCCGGCCGTCAGGGCCGTTCAGGCGTCTTCCTTGCGGCGCACGGTGCGCTTCTTCGGCTGTTCGGGGGCCTGCGCGACCGGCTCGGGCTGGGGTGGCGGCGCGGCGGATTTCCGGCGCTGCTGGCCGAGGCCGAGCGAGCGGGCGAGCTGCGAGCGCTGCGCGGAATAGCTCTGGGCGGTCATCGGGTAATCGGCATCGAGGCCCCACTTGGCGCGATAGGCTTCCGGGGTCAGGCCGCGCAGGGTGAGATGGCGGCGCAGGGTCTTGTAGGGCTTCCCGTCCTCGAACGAGATCAGGAAGTCGGGCGTCACCGAACGCCGGATCTCCTGCGTGGTCGCCTTGGTGGGGGCCGCGACGGCCGCGCCGCCGGTGTGGACGCCCTGGATCGCGCCGTGGATGTCGCTGAGCAGTTTCGGCAGATCCGCGCTCTGCACGTGGTTGTTGCTCACATAGGCCGAGACGATCTCGGATGCGAGCGTAACGAAGCGGCTCCTGTCGCCATCGCGTTGAGTCATATCGTGTACGCCGCCTTCTTGTGATGTCCAAACTGGCCAGAACGCAAGAACAGCGTCGCGATCCTGCGGGCCGATACAATCGCTTTTCAATGAACCGTCAAGTCTCAAATTTTATATCGCGATATACATTCAGAAACAGGCCAAGAACAGGCGCATTGGACAATCAACCTCAAGGAACATAATAGCCCACCATCTTGCTTGTGCGCAATCGAACCTGCTTGGGCTCACGAACGGTTGGAGGTGAGCCGTCATCAATCGAGAGGATCTGGCTGGAAGATGTGAAATAAAGACCCTGTCTCATGCGAGATCGATATTCGGGTCTGCATTCGAACTGCAATGCGGAACGCCGGCATCACCGGGCGGCTGTGGCAGGGATTCCTGGCGCAACTCCAGCGTGCTTTTTCGCGCCGCAACCGTGAGGCTACAGCAATCCCCGCCTGTCACATCGGTCGCCCCGACCGCGGCTCCGGGACCACGCCGCGCGGGACGCACGTCGGCTGTCGGCGGCAACGCAGGACGCCCGTCCCGCGTGCCGCCGATCGCGTGGCCCGGGATGACCGGTGCCGGATCGGGCTCGACGCACTTCGGAGCGTGGCCACGCGGTCTGTTCGACGTGGTCGAACGGTCAGGCCGAGAGGGGTGAGCCCATCACGCCGCAGCGCCCCGGTTCAGAGCCGTCCGCCCGGCAGACCGCTTGGCAAGCCTTACGCCGAGCACGAAACAGCCGGTCCGCGTGAGCGGACCGGCTGTTTGGCTGGATCGTGGTGATCGTTGTTGTGTGTGTGTTGGTTGCGGGGACAGGATTTGAACCTGTGACCTTCAGGTTATGAGCCTGACGAGCTACCGGGCTGCTCCACCCCGCGCCAAGAGTGTGCGGCTGATCCGGGCTGGCTGGCGCCGCTGGGCGCGCTC
>NZ_VRVA01000145.1:0-11451 GCF_008039945.1 Methylobacterium sp. WL64 | reverse complement strand
CGCCGAGGGCGAGGCCGACATCCGCACCGTCGTCGATACCGCGCGCCTCGCAGGCCGCAGTCCCTTCGGCACCATTCTCAAGACCATCGGCGCCTGAAACCAGCCATCAATGGCGTGGGTAATTACTATTACTCCGAATCCAAAGGGAGAATTGACCGATTTTATCTCTTCCAACATCGGTGGGCAGAACATGCCGTCTGCTCCACCGCCCGTCACTCCTGCCTCAGAAAATGATTTAGATTTTAAAGCGGCAGGTAATCAGACATAAAAGACACTTCTTATTCGTGTGCTACTTCGAAGCTGTGATAACGGCCTCGATCAACACTTTAGGACCCAGTTCAGCAACGCCGATGGTCGACCGGCTTGGCAGAATTTCTGGGGCCAACCATGCGGTCCAGGCCTCGTTCATCTCGTCCTTCAGACTCATGTCGGTGATGTAGAGCGTGGCGGTCAGGATCTTGCTCTTGTCGCTTCCCGTCTCGCTCAGCAACGCATCGACGCGGGCAAGAACCTGCTCGGTCTGCCCCTTCATCGAGGCAGAACGGTCTTCAGCGACAATGCCGCCCAAATATAGAACCCCACTATGCTCGACAACGCGATGCATGATGGGCGTGCGGATATGACGTTGGATCACAGGTAAGGTCCTCTCTACGGATGGTGAACTCAGCCTGCCGGCTGCGGCAGGGCGGGCCGAAGGCTTGAGCTGGGGGGGACGCGGCCGAAGCGGTCAGCCGCGAAGGGCTCGATGGGGAAGCGGGTTCGTCCATCGAGGAGGAGGTCGGCGACGATGTCGCCGATCACCGGTGCAAGGGCAAAGCCGTGGCCGGAGAAGCCGAAAGCGTGCACGAGTCCGTCTGCGATCGTCGAGGGGCCGATCACCGGCAATTCGTCCGGCGTGACGCCCTCAATGCCAGCCCAGGCGTGCACGATGCGCGCGTCGCGAAGGATCGGGAACAGGTCGAGAGCCGTGCGGGCTGAATAGGCGAGACGCGGGACGTCGAGGCGCACCTGACCGGTGTCGAGATCCGCCAGGCCCTTGTGGCCGCCGCCGATCATAACGTGCCCGCTCTCGGATTGCTTGAAGGAGAGCGGCCGCCCTGTTGCGCCGACCACGGGTGTTAGGAACGGCGGCAGACTGTCGGTGAGGAGCATCTGGAACGCGTTGAAGCCAAGCGGGATCGCTTCGCCCACCGCCCGAGCAAGGCGCCCGCCCCAGGCACCGGCCGCATTGACGAGATACGGGGCCGCATAGGTGTCCGCGTCCCGGCTCTTCAGGATCCAGCGTCCGTCCCGCCGCTCGGCGTCGGAGACGCGCACGCCCTCCAGGATCTCCGCGCCGGCGGCTGTCGCTGCGCGGCCGAAGGCCTGCGTGGTCCGGAGCGGGACCGCGTAGCCATCGCGCCGCGCGATCAGGCCGCCGACCACGTGGCCGGCGACGGCCGGCAGCAGGCCACGCAGGGTGTCGGCATCCACGACCTCTTCGTGTCGGAAGCCCAGCGCGCGCATCTGCGCCGCGCGTTCCGCGAGGCGGGCAAGTTCGGCCTCGGTCTCGGCCACCCGCACCTGCCCGACGCTGCGGAAGCCGCAGGTCTCGCCCACCAGGGTGGCGATGCGATGCCATCGGTCGAGGGCTTCCAGCGCGAGCGGCACCTCGGCGACGTGGCGGCCCAAGGTGCGCACGCCGCCGGCCGAGTAGCCCGACGCGTGCGCGCCGACCTGCTGCGCCTCCAGTACGCGGACCCGGATGCCGCGCCGGGCGAGATGCAGGGCGGCGGATAGGCCGTGAAGCCCACCCCCGACCACGAGGACGTCGGACTCCCTCATGCGAACTCTCCACCGTCCAGCTGCGGCGGATACGGCTCCGGCGCCTCCGCGACGAAATTCGCAAGCGCCGCGAGGCTGACGGGCCGGGCCGGCCGGACCGGACCCGCAAGGATGCCATGCGCGCGCAACTGCGCATCGCGGGCCGGATCGGCGGGACGCTCCAGAAGCGCCGCGAGGTCGAACGGATCCAGCCACGCCGTCCCGATAGACTCCGGAAGCGACGCCGGGACCGGGGCTGCGGCAGGCCCCGCCATCAGCGCCTCGGCGGCGGCAGCCCCCTGCCTAACCGCGGCGTCCACCGAGTCCGCGCCGGCCACCCGGCCGGCGGCCGATATGCCCGGAACGGTGGTGCGTCCCACCTCGTCGATAACGAGGTGGCCTTCCGTGAAAGCACAGCCGAGGCTTGCCAGCAGCAGGGGCTCGTTGGCGCAGACCAGCAGGCGGTCGAAGGGCTCCGGTCGGACGTGGCCCGCGCTCTCGATCCAGAGGATCCCGGGCTCGGCATGCCAGCCAGTCGCCTGCGGGCGCGCGATAAGCACGGCCCCAGGCAGCCGGACCAGGGCTGACTTCCCAGCCGGACCGCCGCCTAGCACGCAGATCCGGAGCGCCACGGGCGCGCTCACGCGGCCGCGTCCTGCGGTTCCCGCGCCAGCTCGCCGACGGTCATGGGCTTGAACGGCGCCCGCGGCCGGAGCGCGCCGACCTCTTCCATCGAGGCCCCGCGGATTTCAGCGATCAGGCCGGCGACCACGGTCCCGCACATGCGGCCCTGGCAGGGGCCCATGCCGGCGCGCAGGAACGCCTTGACCTGGTTCGGCCCGGTGGCACCGAGCCGCGCGGCCTCTCTGATCTGGCCGCCGGTGATCTCCTCGCAGCGACACACGATGGTGTCGTCCGCGGGCGCCAGCACAGTCGGTGCGGGGGCGTAAAGCCGGTCGAGGAAGGGTCGCAGCGACAGCGCGGAACGCAGGGAGATGCGTGGGGCCGCCGCGCGCGCATCACGGGCCGCGGCATCGAGCTTCCCCAGGCGGTGGGCCGCGTCGATAGCCGCCAGCCGGCCGCTGGCAACCGCCGCCTCCCAGCCACCGATGCCGCCGCCATCGCCCGCGACTGCCACGTAAGGGTGGCTAGTGGCGCCCCAGGCGTCGAGGCGGGGCCGCCAGCACAGCTGCCGCGCGTCCCAATCGTGGTCGAGGCCGAGGGCCCGGGTGATGTGCGTCGACGGGATCACGCCCTCGTGCAGGAGCAGCGTGTCGCAAGGCAGCGAACCTCCATGCCAGTGCACCGCCTGGACGTGCACGTCGCCCTCCGCCCTCAGGTCGCGTACGCCCCGCACGACCTGCAGGCCGCGTCGCTTAGCCTCCCGGACGAGCGCAACGCCCTTTCCGAGGAGCCGGCGGCCGGTCCAAAGGCCGCCGGCGCGGAACGCATCCCAAAGCGCGCCGCCGGCACCGGTCTCAAGCAACGTCAGCGGCCCGACCCCGGCACGCAGAAGCTGGACCGCCAGCAGCCAGCACAAAGGTCCCTGGCCGGCGATCACCACAGCTCCCTGCGGAACGGCGCCGGCGGTTTTCAGCAGGATCTGGGCCGCGCCGGCGCTCATCACGCCTGGGAGGGTCCAGCCGGGGATCGGCACCGGTCGTTCCTGAGCGCCGGTGGCCAGCAGCACGCGCCGGGCCGCGAGTTCCGACGACGCCCCACCGGCTTTCACCGAGAGCGCTCCCGTGTCGGGCGCGAGATGCCACAGCGTCGAGGAAGGCCGATAGGCGATCGTCGTGACGCCCCTGAACGACGCGGTGAGCGCCCCGCCGGCGTCCAGGAACTCGCCCGCGAGGGCCGGGTCGCCGGAGGCGGATTCCACCGCGCGGAACACCTGCCCGCCCGGGGCAGCCTGCTCGTCGAGCACGGTGACCGAGAGCCCCAGCGCGGTGGCCTCTATGGCAGCGGCCATGCCGGCCGGGCCGGCGCCCACGATGGCGAGATCGTAGCTCATGCGGCCTCCGGGGCATTATGGTGGGGCCGGGCCGCGCGCGGTCCCTGCTGCGGCTCGATGCGCATGCCCGGCGCCACCGGGACCAGGCAGGCCTGGCGGTTGGCGACGCCGTCGATCTCAGCGAGGCAATCGAAGCAGATGCCGATCATGCAATAGGGCAGGCGCGGAGCTCCGCTTACCGGCGTCGTGCGGATCGCCGGGGCGCCGGAGAGCAGCACCGCGGCGGCGGCGGAAGCACCCTCGGGGACGCGGACCACCGCGCCGGCTACGTACACGTCCACCAGCCGGTCCCCCGGGGCGGGGCGGGCTTCAGGCCGCCTTCTGAACATGGAACCGTCTCGCGCTGAAGGGGGACATCTCCGGCGCCAGCGCGCCGGCCGCGATCATCGGGGCGAGCAGGTGCGCATGCGCCCCCGCCAGGGTCACGCCCGAATGGCAATTGGCCAGGAACGCCCCGGGGCAGCGCTCGGATTCGTCGTAGATCGGCTTCCCATCGGGCGACATAACCCGCAGGGCCGCCCAGGCCCGGACGATGTTCAGCTCAGCGATCCACGGGAAGGTCTGCACCGCCCGTTGGGCGATGGCCCGCATGATCGTGGGGGTCTGGCTCAGGGTGTCGAAGCCCATGTCCTCCTTGCTGTCTCCGAGGAGGAGCGAGCCCTCGTCGGTCTGGCGGACGACGTGGGTCGGCAGAGCGAGCACCTCGCGGGTGCGTTCCGTGACGAGGATCTGGCCGCGCTCGGGGCGCAGCGGAGCGGCGAGGCCGACGAGCGGTGCAAGGTCGGCGTTGCCCAACCCTGAGGCCAGCACGAGCCGGGGCGCCCGCACGATCGCCGTGCCGAGGCTGACGGAAAAATCGTGGGGCGCCGCCGTGACGGCCTCGACCCGGGCATTCGGCCGGTAATGGCCGCCCGCCCGTTGGAACGCCGCATGGAGCGCGCGCAGGAGATGCAGCGGGCTCGCATGCCCATCGTAGGGGGTCCAGGAGGCGCCCACGACCTTGGGCCCGAGGCCCGGGACCATGTCGCGCAGCTCCGCGACACTCAGCATGCGGTATTCGTAGCCGGCATTGCCGGCCTCTCTGCGGAGCTGGCCCATCAGCGCGTCGCGCTGCGCCATCTCCGCGTCCGAGAAGCAGAAATGCAGGCCGCCCGGCTGGTGCAGTCCGACGCCGATGCCGGTGGCCTCGGACAGATCCTCGGCGAGCCCCGGCCAGGCCTGCGCCGAGCCATGGGTCCAGTGCTGGTAATGGGGTGCGCCCAGGCCCTTCGACTGGACCCAGATCAACCCGAAATTGCCCCTGCTGGCCCGGTGGGCGATGTCGCCCTCGTCCAGCATCAGCGTGGACAGGCCTTGCCGCTGCAGCCCGTACGCGATCGCTGCGCCCACGAGTCCGCCGCCAACCACGATGGCGTCGCGCGTCTCGCCCTGCAGCGTCTGTGTTGCCGAGATCATGCGCGGCGCTCCCCGGTGAGGAGGCGGTCGATCGGGTAGAAGCGATCGAGCACCAGGAGGACCAGGGCGGTGCCAAGGATCAGGGCCGCCGAAACGGACGCGACCAGCGGGTCGGTCATCTGGTCGATGTAGTTGAACAGCTGCACGGGCAGCGGGTTGGCGGACGGGGAAGCCAGGAACAGGCTAACCGTCAGCTCGTCGAAGCTCGTGACGAAGGCCAGGATCCACCCCCCGGCGACGCCCGGGGCGATCAGCGGCAGGGTCACCCGACGAAATACGGTCAGGCGCGAGGCTCCGAGGCTCTCCGCAGCGCGCTCGATGCGCGGATCGAGACCCGACAGGCCGGCTCCGACGAGGCGCAGCATGTAGGGGGTAATCACGATGACATGCGCGGTGACCAAGCCCTCGAAGCTGCCCGAGAGGCCAAAGCCGGAGAAGAAGCGCAGCAGCGCAACGCCCAGCACCACGTGCGGGATCATCAGCGGCGAGGCTAGGATCGCCACCAGAGCCCCGCGGCCCGGGAAGCGCCACCGGGCGATCGCCAGAGCTGCCGGCACCGCGATCAGCGCGGATAGCGTGGCGGCCGTCACGCCAAGGCGCAAGCTGAACCAGAAGCTCTCCAGGAAGCGCGGGTTGTCGCCGATCGCGCGCCACCAGCGCAGGGAGAGCCCGTTTAGCGGCAGGGCGAGGTAACCCTCCCCGGTGAAAGATACGCCGATCACCACGAGCAGCGGTGCCAGGATGAAGGTGAGGAACAGCGCGTGGAAGGCCAGCGCCAGGGGACCGTTGCGGCTCATGCCCGGCTTCCTCCCTTGCCACCTTCCGCGACTTCGCCCAGGCGGCGCATGGCCCGCGTCTCGACGAAGCATGTCCAGATCAGCGTGGCGGTGAGGATCGCCACCATCAGCAGCGTCGCGAGCGCAGCGCCGAGCGGCCAGTTCAGCGTGTTCAGGAACTCGTTGTAGGTCATGCTCGACACGACCTTGAGGCGCTTTCCCCCGAGCATGGCCGGGGTCGCGAAAGCCGAGGCCGACAGGCAGAACACCATCAAGGCACCGGCCATGATGCCCGGCATGACGTTCGGGAGGACGACGCGGCGGAACACCGTCAGACGGCTCGCCCCAAGGCTGAGGGCCGCACGCTCCAGCACCGGATCGAGCCGACCGAGGCTCGCCCACACGGACAGGACCACCAAAGGCACCATCACGTGCACCAGGCCGATCACCACGGCGAGTTCGGTGAACATCAGGCGGAAGGGCGCGCCTGGCACGCCGAGGATCGTCAGCACCTGGTTCACGAGCCCGGTCGTGCCGAGCAGCACCATCCAACCGAAATTGCGCACCACCACCGACACGAGCAGCGGCCCGACCACGATCAGCAGCATCGCACCGCGCCAGCGTGGCGCCATGCGGTAGATGATCCAGGCTTCGGGCACGCCGACAAGCAGGCAGATCGCCGTAGTCCAGAGTGCGATGCGCAGGGTCCGCAGCAGCGACTCCGCGAAAAGGCTGTCGGTCAGCAGGTCGCGGTAGTTCTCCAGGCCCCAGCCGGGCAGGATGCCCTTTTCGAAGTCGAACCCGTGCAGGCTGAGAAGCAGCACGCCACCGAGCGGCAGCAGCAGCGCGCCGGCATAGACGACGAGGGAGGGCGCCGCGAGAAGCGCAGGGGTCAAGTTACTCCGGCCGTTCATGCGCGTTCGAGCCGGCGCAGGCTGTGGGCATCCCAGTTCAGCGTCACCGGGGCACCCTCGTCGTGCGGCACGGTGCCGGTGTTCTGCAGCATCACGGCGAAGCTCCCGAGCGCCGTCTCTACGGCGTAGAGCCAGAAGCCCCCGAGGAAGAGGCGCGACTGCACCCGCCCACCGAGCCCTGCGGCCCCATCATTGCCGATGCGCAGGCGCTCCGGCCGGATGGTGAGCAGGATGTCACCCTGGCGATCGGCCAGGTCCGGCGGCAGGGCGAAGCGATGCCCCCCAGCTTCCGCCTGGCCGCCCCCCGCGCAGGCGGGCAGGCGGTTGCTGCGTCCCAGAAAGTCGGCGACGAAGTCGTCCGCTGGGACGTCGTAGGCCCGCCACGGTGCATCGATCTGGACAATGCGGCCGCCCTGCATGATCGCCACGCGGTCGCACAGGGCCATCGCCTCCGACTGGTCGTGCGTGACCAAGATCGTCGTGACGCCGATCCTACGCTGGAGTTCGCGCAGCTCGACCTGCATCTCCTCGCGCAGCTTGGCGTCGAGGTTCGAGAGCGGCTCGTCGAGTAGAAGCAGGCGTGGCTCGATCACTAGGGCGCGCGCTAGTGCGACCCGCTGCTGCTGGCCGCCCGACATCTGCCGCGGGAAGCGGTCGGCGAGATGGGCGAGGTGGACCATATCAAGCGCCTCAGCGACGCGCTTTATGCGCTCCGCCTTCGACACCCAACGCATCTCTAGGCCGAACGCCACGTTCTCGGCCGCGGTCATGTGCGGGAACAGGGCGTAGGATTGGAACACCAGCCCGATGCCGCGCTTGGCCGCCGGCACCGTGGTCAGATCGCGCCCATCCATCGTGATGCGGCCGCGGCTTGGGACCTCGAAGCCAGCTATCATCTGCAGCGTGGTGGTCTTGCCGCAGCCGGAGGGACCGAGCAGGCCAAGGAACTCCCCCGGGGCTACCGAGAAGCTGACCTCACGGATCGCCGTGAAAGCCCCGTAATCCTTTCTGATCCGGTCGAGGGTGAGGAAATGCGGGGCGGCCATCAGCGCTCGACCTCGCGCTGCCAGCGGCGGGTCCAGTCAGCGCGGTTGCGGTTCACCACATCCCAATCGAGCCCAATGAGGCTCTTCACCTGATCTTCACCGTAGATCACCCGGTTGGCGACCTCGGGGGGCAGCTTGGTCGCCGGGTTGGTCGGTCCGGCGCCGTACTGGGTGGCAAAGGCCAGTTGAACGGTCGGCGAGATCATATAGGCCAGGAACTTGTCGGCCAGGGCGGGCTCCGGGCTGCCGGTGACGGCGCATCCAGCGGTCATCAGGACCACGGATCCCTCCTTTGGCCGCACGATCGCCAGGGGGAATCCCGCCTGCTGCATCGCTGCGACCCGCGAGGAGCCCCAGACTGCGAGCCAGATCTCGCCGGACTGGAACATCTCGCTCATCTTACCCGGGCTGCTCTCGTAGGCGAGGACGTTCGGGTTGATCTGCTGGCGCAGCACCTTGAGGCCCGGCGCAATGTCGGAATCGCTGCCGCCGTTGATGCGCGAGACCATCGCCAGGGTGTGGACGCCGTACGTATTGTCGATGCCCGGGATGGCGATGTGCTGCCGGTATTCAGGCCGGGCGAGGTCCATCCAAGACGTTGGGACCGACAGGTTCTTCTGCGCGAAGACATCCTTGTTGTAGGCGATGCCGGTGAAGCCGAAGCCGGTGCCGACGGCCTGATCGCTCGCAAGGCGGGCGATCGGGTACACGGCGTCCCGGGTGGTCTCCGGCAGCGGGCGGCAGAGGCCGAGCCCGGCCGCCTGGACCATCGGACCGTCGTCCAGCACGGCGACGCCGATGGTCTGATTGCCGCGCTGCGCCTGCATGCGGGCGAGATTGTCGGACGAGTTGCCGGTCAGGTAGTCGATCCGGACATTGTTCTCACGTTCGAAAGCCGGGATCACGCTGGAGCGCATGACCTGCTCATAGCTGCCACCGTAGCCGGCAACGGTAAGGCGCTGTTCGGCCGCGGCCGAGGAGGCCGCCATGCTGAGCACGGTGGCCGTCGCAGTAAAGAGACCTAGTGTCGACCGCAACATTGCTTGCCTCCGTGAGCAATCAGAAAGCTATTCATGGGCACAAAACGAGCACGTCGCTTCCGGCCTGAGCATCTCCGCGAATTTCCAGCCCCGAATGCTTTACAGCGTGCGATCTCTTGACGAGGGACGCAAATTCATAATTTTTGTCGTTTCATTCCTTTCAGTAGCGAGTTGCAGGATTTTGGATGACCCCGAGCCGGCTTCGCCAGCTAGAAGCATTCCGCGCAGTCATGCAGAGCGGCTCGGTCAGCCGCGCGGCGCAGCGGATGTTCCTCTCACAGCCGGCCGTCACGAAGCTGCTGCGCGGCCTGGAGGACGAGACCGGATTGCCGCTCTTCGATCGCTCGCGCCGCCACCTTCAGCCGACGCCGGAAGCCGTGAAGCTGGAAAGCGACGTCGCGACCCTGTTTGCGGCCGCCGACCACCTGGATCGCACCATCGACGATATGCGGGGGGTCGGAAGCGGAGAGTTGCGCGTTGCCGCCATGCCACTGATGGGTCTGTCGCTTATTCCGCGGCTGCTAGCTAAGTTCGCCCGGGAGGTGCAGCCGGTGCGGATATCGCTCGTGGTGGCGAGTTCGCGTGAGGTCCATGATCTGGTGCAGGCCGGCAATGCCGACCTCGGGTTTGCCCTGCCTGTCGGCCGAAGCGCTCTCGTCGCAGCACCACCGATCGACCTAACTGGACTTGTTGTCCTGCCACCCGGGCATCGCCTCACGCGGAACAAGGCGATTCCGCTTTCTGAGCTGCATGACGAACCCTACATCTCACTCGGTCGGCAGTACCGCCTTCGCGATCAGGTTGACGAACTCTTCACTGTCAACGGTGTCGTGCCTCGCCTTGTCGCGGAGACGCAGAACGCGGCAGCCGCCTGTGCCATGGTCGCCGCTGGCCTCGGCTTCGCTGTAGCGGAGGCTGTCACTGTGAAGGCCCTAAAGGGACAGGTTGTCGTGCGGAGATTGCAGCCGACTGTGACGTTCTCGGTCACTGTACTGGGAAGCCCTGGGCGCCCGCTATCAGCCGCCGCCCTGTCCTTCCTTAAACTAGTTCGCAGCGACTTAGACAGCTGATCTTTCACTCAATGCGCTGCTCCTCCTTGTTATATAGGCGATTAAAACAGCAAATTTAATCATTTTATCACACAAACAGCAGCCGTTCCATTTCATATCTCAACAAATCTGAGTAGTTTTGTATCATAAAATTGGACAAATTGGACATTTATGTTGAGCTTTATACGTACCTACGGACACCACACTGAGAGGCTGTCTTGTCGCTTCAGATACCGGCACCTCAATGGCGGCTAATTCAAAAAATCACGCGGTCTACCCTCGAAATTCCGCAGTTTTCTATTACACGTCCACATTGCGTCGGCGGGGACTATGTCCGCTTCTATGGCACCCTTGCTTCGGGACGATTGTCCCGTCTCAATCTCTTGTCGCTGTCTCCATAAAGATCAAGTTTCCCGCGCCAGCCACTCGCGCAGTTTAGTCCAGCGCGGTCGCGTGTTGCCGCCGCGGACTGCGATGCTCAGTGCCTTGCGCTGCCCGAGCAGCACGACCAACCGCTTGCCGCGAGTGACCCCCGTGTACAGGAGGTTCCTCGCCAGCATCGTCCAGTGCTGCATGGCGAGGGGTATCACCACCGCCGGGTACTCCGAGCCCTGCGACTTGTGGATGGTCGTGGCGTAGGCCGGTACCAGCGTGTCGAGTTCGCCGTACGGGTAGACTACCTCGCGGCCGTCGAAATCGACGATCACCGCGCCCTCGTCCTCGTCGATGCGCGCCACCGTGCCGAGATCGCCGTTGAACACCTCCCGGTCGTAGTCGTTCTGACTCTCCATCACTCGGTCGCCGGGTGAGAAGCGCCAGCCGAACCGCTCCACCGAGATGGCGGGGTTCGAGTTCAGCACCGCCTGGAGTTCGTGGTTGAGGTTGCGCGCACCGAGCACGCCGCGCTGCATTGGGGTGAGCACCTGCACGTCCCGGATCGGATCGAGGCCGAAGCGCGCCGGGATGCGTCTGGTCACCACCTCGATCAGTGTCGCCACCGCCGGCTCGGGCTCGTCGATCTCGATCAGGTGGAAGTCGCTGTCCGCGCCCCGAGCAGCTGGCTCGGGCATCTTGCCGGCGTTGATCCGGTGCGCATTCACGACGATCCGGCTCTCGGCCGCCTGTCGGAACACTTCGGTCAGCCGCGCCACCGGAATAGCCCCCGAAGCGATGATGTCGGCCAACACCTGCCCGGGCCCGACCGAGGGCAGTTGGTCAACATCGCCTACGAGGAGCAGTGCGGCGTGCTCCGGCACCGCCTTGGTCAGGGCATTCATCAGCGGCACGTCGACCATCGAGGTCTCGTCAATCACCATCAGGTCGCAGGCGAGCGGATTGTCCTCGTTGCGCGAGA
>NZ_VRVA01000144.1:0-11530 GCF_008039945.1 Methylobacterium sp. WL64 | reverse complement strand
CCGCCCATGACCCCCACCCGCGCCGGCCTGCTGGCCCTGTTCCTCACCCTGGTCCTCGACCAGGCCTCTAAGCTCGGGCTCTATTTCGGCACCGACCTCGTGCTGACCCAGCCGTGGCGGCTGGCGCCGTTCGCCGACTTCGTGGTGGTCTGGAACCGGGGCGTCTCCTACGGCCTGTTCCAGCAGGAGAGCGGGTTCGGGCGCTGGTTCCTGGTGATCCTGTCGCTCGCCGCCGCCCTCGGCCTCGGCATCTGGATGACCCGGGCCGGGTCGCGGCTGCTCGCCGTGGCGCTGGGGCTGATCGTCGGGGGCGCGCTCGGCAACGCCATCGACCGGGCCGCCTACGGGGCGGTGTTCGACTTCGTCCACCTGCATGCCGGCGGCTGGTCCTGGTACGTGTTCAACGTGGCCGACGCGGCGATCGTCGCCGGGGTGATCGGGCTGGTCCTCGACAGCCTGAGCCCAGCCGGGCGCGGTACGTCCAAGGATCCGGCCAAGACCGGCCCGGCCCGGACCGATACGGCCCCTCGCCTATGATTCGCGCAACACACAGGCCCCAGTTGCCTCAAGGCTCTGGTGCGATGCGGTCAAGGCGCCATACGATCGCCGGAAACCGGTCCCACCCCGGGACCTGTCGGATCAGGCCGCGTGGCGGCCATCCCCGCGCCGGATTTCCGGCCGGAACCCGTGAGGCAGCATGACCGGGCATCGCAGGCTTCGTCTCATCCTCTCCGCGGCGGTCGCGCTGGCGCCGCTGCTGGCCGGCGGCGCGCAAGCGCAGGAGCGCGGCGAGTTCATGCGCGACGCGCTCTCCGGCATCGGCCTCCTGGAGAAGCGCCAGGACCCGATCGACTATCACGAGCGCCCGCCGCTGGTGATGCCGCCCAAGCTCGACGGCAAGGTCCTGCCGCAGCCCCGGGCCCGCTCCACCAGCACCGCCTGGCCCAAGGATCCCGAGATCGTCGAGCGCGAGCGCGCGGCCGCCGAGCGGCGGCGCCCGGTGGGCAACCAGGCACGCGGCCGCTACGACGACAACAACGCCACCCTGTCGGTGGACGAGATCCGCAACGGCCGCCGCGCCGGCGCGAGCGTCACCACCGAGGCCGAGCGCAAGCCGGGCGACACCAACCGCGACGACAGCCTGCTCAGCCCGTTCGACCTGCTGAAGGGCAAGAGCGCCAACGCCGAGCCCTCGGATGTCGAGCCGGCCCGGGACATCCTGACCGATCCGCCCACCGGCTACCGGCAATCTCCGAAGAAGCTGGCCCAGCCGCCGTCGCGGGACCCGATCAACAACGCCAGCCGCGAGCGCGACGAGGCCGACCCCCGGGCCTACCAGCGCCAGCGGGCCCAGCAGTAACCATCAGGCTGTGGCGCCGTTGCAACGGCGGCCCGGCATGGCAACATGAGATGTCTGTCCCGGTACGGCTCTTGCCGGCCGGAGACGAGGACGGCCCCGATCCACGCGGGCGTTCCGGTCAGGGGCGTCGCCGGCACGGGGCCGGCAAAAGGAAAGCGGAATGCACCTGTTCAGGAAGGCGACGCCCACCCTCTTCCCGCCGCGTCCGGGCTCGCCCTACGGCGGCAGCGCCGGCCGGGGCGAGGCCGCGCCGTTCGGGCGCTCCGAGGCGGGTGGACCCGAAGTCACAGCCTTCACCCTCGACAACGGCCTCGACGTGGTGGTGGTGCCCGATCACCGGGCCCCCGTCGCGACCCACATGATCTGGTATCGCAACGGCTCGGCCGATGATCCGTTGGGCCAGTCGGGCATCGCCCACTTTCTCGAGCACCTGATGTTCAAGGGCACCGAGAAGCACCCGGTGGGGGCCTTCTCGAAGGCGGTCTCGGGCCTCGGCGGCCAGGAGAACGCGTTCACCAGCTACGACTACACCGCCTATTTCCAGCGGGTCGCCCGCGACCATCTCGGCACCATGATGGCGTTCGAGGCCGACCGCATGGGCGGCCTCGTCCTCGACGACGCCGTGGTCGCCCCCGAGCGCGACGTGGTTCTGGAGGAGCGGCGCATGCGGGTCGAGACCGACCCCTCCGCCCAGCTCTCCGAGGCGATGGCCGCCTCGCTGTTCGTGCACCACCCCTACGGGATCCCGATCATCGGCTGGATGCACGAGATCGAGGGCCTGAATCGCGAGCACGCGCTGGCCTATTACAAGCGCTTCTACACCCCCGAGAACGCGATCCTGGTGGTGGCCGGCGACGTGACCCCGGACGAGGTCCGCCGGCTCGCGGACGAGACCTACGGGCGCGTCGCCCCCCAGGGCACCCGTCCCGAGCGCCTGCGGGCGCGCGAGCCCGAGCCCAAGGCCCTGCGGCGGGTCGCGGTCGCGGACCCGAAGGTCGAGCAGCCGACCCTGCAGCGGCTCTACCTGACCCCCTCCTGCATCACCGCCCGCGACGGCGGCTGCCACGACCTCGAGCTGCTCGCCGAGGTGCTGGGCGGCGGCTCGACCTCCTACCTCTACCGCAAGCTGGTCATGGAGACCGGCCTCGCGGTGAATGCCGGCGCCTGGTACATGGGCTCGGCGATCGACGAGACCCGGTTCTCCGTCTACGCGGTGCCGGCCGAGGGCGTCTCCCTGGAGGCGCTGGAGGAGGCCGTGGACAAGATCCTGCGCCGCGCCCCCGCGGAGGCGCTCGGCGCCGAGGCGATCGAGCGGGCCAAGACCCGGCTGGTCGCCGAGACCGTCTACTCCTCCGACAGCCAGTCCTCGCTCGCCCGGATCTACGGCTCCGCGCTGGCGATCGGCGAGACCATCGAGGAGGTCCGCCGCTGGCCGACCGACATCGAGGCGGTCTCGCAGGAGCGCCTCAAGCTGGCCGCCGAGCGCTGGCTGACCCCGGCCCGCTCGGTCACCGGCTACCTGACCAAGGCTCAGGACCCCGACGCCCCGGTCGCGATGGCCGCGGAGTAGTTCCTTCGGGCGCGGCCCGGCGGGCGCTTTCTCGCGCCGCCGGGACCTGCGTCAGGACGAGAGCTTGCTCCGCCTCCGCCCGTGACACGATAAGACAATGAGGTTCCCATGAGCGTCGCCGAGAACTTGGTCGACACCGCCGCCCCCGCCAGCTCGCCCACCACGGCCCTGCCGGTGACGACCGCCGCGGGCATCGAGGCGTGGCACGTCGAATCCCCCGTGGTGCCGATGATCGCGCTGGCCTTCACGTTCGAGGGCGGTGCCGCCCAGGATCCCGCCGGCAAGGCCGGCTGCGCTCAGATGCTGGCCCGGCTCCTCGACGAGGGCGCGGGCGACCTCACCTCCGACGCCTTCCAGGAGCGGCTGGCCGCCCGGGCGATCGAATTGTCCTTCCATGCCGGCCCCGACGCGGTCGGCGGCTCGCTCAAGATGCTGGTCAAGCACGCCGACGAGGGCATCGCGCTCCTCGCCCTGGCGCTGGCCAAGCCGCGCCTCGACCCGGACGCGATCGAGCGCGTCCGGGGCCAGGTCATCGCCGGCCTGCGCTACCAGCAGAACGACCCGGGCGTGCTGGCCTCGCGCCGGTTCTTCAAGGAGGCGTTCGCCGGCCACGCCTATGCCCGGCCCTCCTCGGGCACGGTCGAGAGCGTCGCCACCATCACCCGGGACGACCTCCTGGAGATGCATGCCCGCATCATCGGGCGCGGCCGGGTGAAGGTCGCGGCGGTGGGCGCCATCGGGGCCGAGCAGCTGGCCGAGGGCCTGAACCGCGCCTTCGGAGCCCTGCCCGAGGCCGGGACGCTGAAGGCGGTGCCGCGGACCGAGGTGCAGGATCTCGGCCGGCGCATCGTGGTCGACCTCGACGTGCCGCAATCGGTGATCCGCTTCGGCATGGCCGGCGTGCCCTGGCGCGACCCGGACTTCATCCCGGCCTACGTCCTGAACCACATCCTGGGCGGCGGCGCGTTCACCTCGCGCCTGTTCCAGGAGGTGCGCGAGAAGCGCGGCCTGGCCTACTCGGTGGGGACCTCGCTGGTCAGCCACCGCTCGGCCGCGATGACCTGGGGCTACACCGCCACCAAGAACGAGCGCGTCGGCGAGGCGCTGTCGGTGATCGGCGACGAGATCGGCCGGCTGATCACGGATGGCCCTGACGACGACGAGCTGCAGAAGGCGAAGGACTACCTCACCGGCTCCTACGCGCTGGGCTTCGACACCTCGACCAAGATCGCCCACCAACTGGTGCAGATCGCCTTCGAGGAATTGGGTATGGACTACATCGCCCGCCGCAACGCCCTGGTCTCGGCCGTGACCCAGGCCGACATCCGCCGCGCCGCCGCCCGGACCTTTGCGGACGGCCGGATGCTGGTTGTGGCCGCCGGCCGGCCGGTCGGGCTCTGAGGTTCAGGCCGCCGCGGGGGCGAGCGGCGCGATCCGCGCGATCTCCGGCCCGATGCTGCGGCTCAGCGTCTCCACCTCGTACTGACGCTGGAGGTTGAGCCAGAACTCTGCGCTCGTGCCGAAATAGCGGCTAAGACGCAGCGCCGTGTCGGTCGAGACTCCGATCTGCTCGGCGGCGATCCGTTCGATCCGGGTCCGCGGGACCCGGCAGGCCCGCGCCACCGTGCCGGCCGACAGGCCGAGGGGAATCAGGAAGTCCTCGCGCAGCACCTCGCCGGGATGCAGCGGCGGCAGGACGGTGTCGGTCTCGTACGCGACGGCCATCGGGTGTCTCCCAGAGGCGTGGGGCATCGCAGTCTACCCCCTTACGCCCACTGCAATCCAGCTTTGCGCTCGCAACGCCGTCGTCCGAACCCCACCTGAGGCGCCTCAAAGCGGGGCCCACACGAAAAGCCATGCAATTCACCGGCATCCATCACCTCACCGCGGTGACCGCCCGCGCCGCGGAGAACGTGGCGTTCTACACCGGCACGCTCGGCCTACGGCTGGTGAAGAAGACCGTGAATCAGGACGACGTCTCGGCCTATCACCTGTTCTACGCGGATGGCCTGGCGAGCCCGGGCACCGACATCACGTTCTTCGACTGGCCGGCGCCCCCCGAGCGGCGCGGGTCGAACAGCATCACCCGCACCCACCTGCGCGTGCCGGGCGAGGGCGCGGTCGCGTGGTGGCACACGCGCCTGCGCGATGCCGGTGCCGTGGCGGCCGAGCCCGCCCTGCGTGACGGACGCCTCACCGTGGATTTCGAGGATCCCGAGGGCCAGCGCCTCGCCCTGGTCGATGACGGGGGCACCGGCCCGGAGCACCCGTGGGACGCCTCCCCGGTGCCGGCGGCCTACCAGATCCGCGGCCTCGGCCCGATCCGGCTGTCCGTGCCGGCCCCTTCCCGCACCGCTGCCGTGTTGACCGATCTGCTCGGCATGCGCCTGTCGCGGCGCTTCGAGACCGGCGACGGCCCGGTCGAGGTCTACGCCATGGGGTCCGGGGGCCCGGCCGCCGAGGTTCAGCTACTCGCCGACGTCGCCCCGGCGGCGCAGCAGGGTGCGGGCGCGGTCCACCACGTCGCCTTCCGCATCCCCGATGCGGATTACCAGGCCTGGGCCGACCGGCTGAAGGCCGCCCTGGTGCCGAGCAGCGGGCCGGTGGACCGCTACTATTTCCGCAGCCTGTATTTCCGCGAGCCCAACGGCATCCTGTTCGAGATCGCCACCGACGGGCCGGGCTTCACCGCCGACGAGCCGTTGGAGAGTCTCGGCGCGCGCCTCGCCCTGCCGCCGTTCCTGGAGCCGCGCCGCGCGGAGATCGAGGCGGGGCTGAAGCCGCTGCGGCCGGTCACCGCCGGTTAAATATTCGAACGATTCCAGGCGATTCACTTCTTCGGCAGGTGTGATCCTGGTGCGCCTTGACGAGCGTGCTGCAACTGCGAAAGAAGCATCCGATCAGGGGTTCGACGTCCGGATCCCGGCGAGATCGCTCCCGGGGGTCGCCCCCGCAGCCGCGGGGCGGCGGTCGCCCGCCGAACCCCATGCGCCCTGATTCATCGGGGGCATGGGCCGAGCATCAGAGGATTCGAGGACTGATCCGTCGATGAGCAAGTTCTACGAGGAGCGCGTTCTGTCGGTGCATCACTGGACCGACAACCTGTTCTCGTTCCGCACCACGCGGGATCCGGCGTTCCGGTTCCGCAACGGCGAGTTCACCATGATCGGCCTCGAGGTCGAGGGTCGGCCGCTGCTGCGCGCCTACTCGGTGGTCTCGGCCAACTACGAGGAGGAGCTCGAGTTCTTCTCGATCAAGGTGCAGGACGGTCCGCTGACCTCCAAGCTCCAGCACCTCAAGGTCGGCGACCCGATCATCGTCGGCAAGAAGCCCACCGGCACCCTGGTGCTCGACAACCTGCTGCCGGGCCGCAACCTCTACCTGCTCGGCACCGGCACGGGGCTCGCGCCGTTCCTGTCGATCATCAAGGACCCGGAGACCTACGACCGGTTCGAGAAGGTCGTGCTGGTCCATGGCTGCCGCCAGGTTCAGGAGCTGGCCTACGGCGAGACCATCAACGAGTCCCTGCCCAAGCACGAGTTCCTGGGCGAGATGATCTCGAACCAGCTGATCTACTACCCCACCGTGACCCGCGAGCCGTTCCGCAACCGCGGCCGGATCACCGACCTGATGGTCTCGGGCAAGCTGTTTGCCGATATCGGCCTGCCGGCGATGTCGGTGGAGAACGACCGCTTCATGCTCTGCGGCAGCCCCGACATGATCCGCGACACCCGCGAGCTGCTGAGCAACGGCGGCTACGAGGAAGGCAACCACGGCGAGGGCGGCCACTACGTGATCGAGAAGGCCTTCGTCGAGAAGTAGTTTTTTGGGACTTTGGGTTCAGCCCGGTGCGGTCCGCCGCGCCGGGCTTTTTCATGCCGGCCCAACCGCGTTCACAGTCGTCCGCCGGCAAGGACGGGGCTGCTCGAAGACGTGCCGGCGGCCACGCCTCACCGCTCCCCCTGCGGTACCGGTGGCAGGCCGTCCGCGAAGGGGCCGCCGCCGGCGCTGAACAGCTTGCGCAGGAAGCCCGGGGCGATCGCCGAGAGCGGGTTCACGCTCACGTCCGGCGAGGCGAGCTTGCCGGAGACGCGGAAGTTGACGGCGAACAGCCCCTCGTTGTGCCCGCCCCCGAGGAGCGGCCCGAGGAGTGGCAGCTGCGAGGCGACGTTGTTGAGCCCGTAGAGCGGCACGAAGGTGCCGGTCATGTCCGTGCGCTCCCGGCCGGTATCGAGCCAGCCCGACAGGGTGAAGCCCATCGCGGCGTTCGAGATCGCCGCGTCGCTGAAGTCGACCCGGCTGCCGCTGCGCACGAAGTTGGCCCGCATCCGGTCGAAGGTGACGTCGCCGGCTGCCCGGCCCGGCGCGATGCGGCGGCCGCGGACCGTCTCCGCCTCGGAGGGCTCCGGCCCCTGTGCCATGATGCTCGACAGGGCCGGCTCGTTGCGGAGCGAGAAGTCGCGGATCTGGACCACGCCGGCCTGCGGGCCGTCGTTGAGGCCGATCCCGGCGGTGAGGCGCCCGCCATACATCCGCCTGTAGACGTCGACGAAGCGCAACGTCGCGCCGGCATCGGCCGACTCCACCGCCAGCGTCGGCACGCCGCGTTCGCCCCGGGCGACGCTGGCGACGAACGCCGCCGCGCGGAAGCGCCCGGTGATGTTGGCCGCCCGCAGGGTCCGGCCGTGCAGCGACAGCCGCAGGTTGGCGTTGGTCAGCGCCTCGTCGTTGAAGCCCGCCACGATCGGGACCTGGATGTCGGCATCGACATCCTTCGGGTTGGACTCCTTCGCCTCCTTGCCGCTCTTGGCGTCCGGGCCGCCCAGGGACTTGAGGAACGGGCGCGCATCGACCACCGCGCCGCGGACCACGACCTTGTAGCCGTTGCCGGTGCGGTCGAGGCTCACCCGCAGGTCGTCGCCCGGCGACAGCTTGACGTTCGTCAGGTCGGCGCGCTCCAGGCCGCCCTCCGGGCTGATCGTGAGGCTGCCGCGCGCGGAGGCCGGGGCGGCGTCGAGGGCGAAGTCGCGCAGCTCGTAGGTCTGGCCGGCATCCACCAGCGTGAAGCTGAGGCGGCCCGGCTTGCCCGTCGGCTTGGTCAGCCCGGGCACCAGCCCGTCGATGCCGGCCCTGGCGAGATCCGCCTCGACCCGGATCGGCGGCTTGGCCGTTCCCGGGCGGCCGATCGGCACCACGGCGCGGACCGGGATGGTGCCGGACAGCTGCGGTGCAGTCGGCAGGCCCTTCTTGCCGCGCAAGGCCTCGTCGAGGGCCACTGTGACCACCGCCTCGCCGGGCTGGCCGACCTTGGGCTGGCGCATGTCCACCGAGATGGGGGCGCCCGCGACCCGGCCGTCGCCCTTCAGCGTGAAGGCGCCGCGGTCGTACAGCAGAGTGAACCTGCCCGCCTCCAGCCGGTCCTTCCCCATCACCTTGTCGACCGAGAGGTCGGAGAGCGTCCCGGACAGGGTCACGGGCAGGCTCGGGAGGTCGGGCACGTGCTTGAGGTCGAGGGGGAAATCGACGCGCAGGTCGGCATTGCCCTTGATCGTGGCCGGGTCGAGATCGACGCTCATCAGGCTCTTGAACAGCTTCGCCTGGAGCACCGAGGCCATGCCGTCGGCCCCGCCGGTGAGCCGCATGCCGATCTGCGCCACGACCCGGTCCGGCGTGATCTGCGGGATCACGAAGCTGCCGTCCGTGACCGTGAGCCCGCGGCCGTCCGGGCCGTGGATCTCGGCGGTCACGTTGCGCACGGTGGTCGAACGGCCGGTGATGGTCCCGGAGACGTTGCCCTTCACCACCGGCGGCGCGTCGGCGGTGACGTCCAGCGCCGCGTCGGAGACGCGGAAGTCGATGTGCACCGCGTCGTCGGGGGCGGGCTCGCCCCGGGTCGCGGCGGCCAGCACGGTGCCGGACATCTTCACGCGGATGTCCACGGCGTTGATCCGGCCGCGCCGCAGCTGGTCCACCAGATAGGTGCGGGCCGGCGGGGCGATATGCTCCGGCCACAGCCGCAGCCCGGTCCGGACCTCGCCGTCGTGGCCGAGGATGCGCAGGGTCAGGCCGCCCTCGTCGGCGGTGGTGCCGATCGTGCCGGTGATCACCCCCTGCACGCCGGGGGCCGCCACGTTGAGCGCGTCGATGGCGATGCCGCCGTCGCGGCCGGTGAGCTGCGCGTCGATCGCGTCGATCTTCACCGGCGCGTCCTGCGGGGTCGCCCCGCGCAGGACGGCGTCGCGGCTCGCGAGCGTCGCGGTCCAGGCGGTTGCGGCGTCCGGCGGGCTCTCCGTCCAGGCGCCGGTCAGGTGGACCGCGTTGCCGGCCCCCCGGTAATCCAGGCCGGTGAGCGACATCACCCGGCCGGTCTCGTCCCAGTTCAGGGTCGCGTCCAGGCTCTCGACCGTGACCGGGTTGAAGTCCTTCTCCTCGATCAGGAAGGTGCCGTCGCCGGTATGGACCTTGGCGTTCATGGACGTGATCCGCCCGGCCGTCAGGCTCACGTCGGCGCGGGCCGAGAGCTTGAGATCGGTGGTCAGCGGCAGGCTCGATTGGCCCGTGAGCAGCAGCAGGTCGGGCACCGGCAGATCGTCCAGGGTGATCACCCCGGAGCGCGCCTGCGGCGTACCATCCTGCGTCTTCCCATCCTGCGTCTTGCCATCCCGCGGCTCGCCGCCCTCGCGCAGGGAGCCGCCGAAGCGCCACTCGCCGTGGGGGCCGTCCAGGCGCAACTCGAAGTTGCGGGTTCCGTTCACGGGATCGCGCCCGAACAGTCCGTTGACCCGGGCGAACACCGCGCGCTCGCGGCCGTCGTCGTCGATCAGCCGCAGGCGCGCATCGGTCAGGCGGGCGCGGTCGAGGGCGCCGACGATGCCGCTGGAATCCAGCACCACCCCGAAGATCGAGGCCAGGGTCGCCGAGATCGGCGAGACCTTGCCGCGCGCGTCGTCCACGCTCGGCGGCGTGTGCGGCTCGATGTCGACCGGGTGGTTGGCCTCGGAGGCCGCGAACGCGATCGAGCCGTCCCGGTGCACGAGGGCGGTGGTCTGGGTCTCGCGGAACTCGATCGAGCGCGGCTGCAGGTTGAGGTGCAGGAGGCCCCAGGGGTCGAGGCTGACCACGGCGAGCGGCGCCCGCACCACCAAGTCGCCCTGCGGGTTGCGGATGTCGAGGCCGGAGAAGCGCAGGCTCAGGGCGTTCTCGCGGTCGAGTTCGAGGCTGCTGCCGCGGATGGCGATGCTCCAGCCAGGCCCGATCCGCTCGGCCACCGCGGCTGCGACCCGGCGGGACAGGGCATCGATCTGCAGCGGGCCGTTGGACAGGCGCAGGGCCGCCAGCCCGATCCCGCCGCCGACGAGCAGCACCAGGGTCAGCACGCCGACGAGGCAGAACCCGCCCCAACGTCGCGCCGTCCCCCGAGGCTTGCCTGCCAAGGTCGTCTCGTCCGCCATCGGGACCCTTGTTCCGGGGCTTCGCGCGCGGAACTCCGCGGCCGGTGGATCGAAGCGCGGCCACGCTTTACAGCGGGTGCGTCTCCGAGTTTTGCTCGGGCGGCGCGACGCAACCTGATGGTGCTGCCGCGCATGGCGGGACTGCACACCATCAATCGGCCGAAAGGAAGGCACGATGCCACTATCAGTAGGCGATCAGGCCCCCGATTTCGACCTCCCCGCCTCCGGCGGAGGGCGGATCGCCCTGTCGGCGCGCAGGGGTCACAAGATCGTGCTCTACTTCTACCCGAAGGACGACACGAGCGGCTGCACTCTGGAGGCGCAGGACTTCAACGGCCTGCTGCCGGCCTTCACGGGCGCCGACGCGCAGGTGATCGGCCTGTCGCCGGACTCGGTGAAGAGCCACGACAAGTTCTGCGGCAAGTACGGCCTTACCTTCCCGCTCGCCTCCGACGAGGACAAGGGCGTGCTGGAGGCCTACGGGGTCTGGGTCGAGAAGAGTATGTACGGGCGCAAGTACATGGGCGTGGAGCGCACCACCGTGCTGGTCGACCGGGAGGGGCGCATCGCCCGGATCTGGCCGAAGGTGAAGGTGCCCGGCCATGCCGAGGCGGTGCTGGACGCCGCCCGGGCCCTGCCCTGACCGGACGGAGCGTGCGCGGCGCGACGGATCCTTAACCCTAAGCGTGTCTGAATGGCGGCTCCCACGGGGCCGTCCCGATGCATCGCCCGCCGCTTCCGAAAATCCTCGCCGCCGGGCTCGCCCTCGCCCTCGTGTGGGCGCTCGGCGCCTCCTACCTGGTCGTGTTCCACGACGACGTGCTGGCCGGCTTCGTGGCCCGCCAGGGGGCGATGCGGGACGCCTACGAGGCCCGGCTCGCCGAGCTGCAGGACCGGCTCGACCGCACGCACCGTGACCGGGCCGGGGCCGAATCCAGCCTGGCCGAGCGGGTCGCGGCGGCGCTGGAGCGTCAGGCCGAGCTGGAGCGCCGGCAGGCGGCCCTGGCAAATCTCGGATCGGAAGGTCTCGGATCGCAGATCCCCGATCCGCTTACCACCGGCGCCCTGCCGTCGAAGCGCGATGACGAGTTCCGCCTGCGCCCGGCCGAGGCCGGCGCGCCGGCCTGGTTCCCGTCCCCCGCCCTCCCC
>NZ_VRVA01000143.1:0-11710 GCF_008039945.1 Methylobacterium sp. WL64 | reverse complement strand
GCCTGGGCGGGGGTCGGAGCGGCACCCGGGGCGCCCATGGGACGCCGGGCCCTGGCCCGAGCGGCGCCGAACACCCGCACGCGCTCGATCAGCTCCACCCGGAACGTCTCCGAGGTGGTGACGCCGCGGTTGCTCTCGGGCTTGGCGATGTAGTCGACGGCGCCGAGGGCGAGGCATTTCAGCGAGATGTCGGCGTTGCGCGTGGTCAGCGTCGACATCATCACGACTTGGAGGTTCGGGCTCATCGCCAGCATGCGCGGCAGCGCCGTCGTGCCGTCGAGCTCCGGCATCTCGATATCGAGCAGCACGACGTCCGGGTCGTGCTTGGCCATCATCTCCAGGGCGATGCGGCCGTTCGAGGCGGTCCCGGCGAGTTCGAACCCGGCTTCGGCGATCCAGCGGGCGACGAGCCCGCGCACGACGGCCGAATCGTCGGCGATCAGCACCCGGATCGGAGCCGCCGTGGATGTCGTGGATTGCGCAGGCGGACTGCGAAGCGGGACGACCGCGGGGCTCAGGGCCATGATGTTTGCCTCGGGTACTGGGTCGCGGTTGGGGGCGGCGCCGATTCAGGCCGCGTCTGCGACGAGACCGACCTGTTCGAGCTTGGCCGCCAGGATGTCGCGGTCGAAGGGCTTCATGATGTACTCGTCCGCCCCGGCGCGGAGTGCCCGGGCGATCGCCCCGACATCGTTCTCGGTGGTGCAGAACAGGACCTTCGGGACCGTCCCCCCCTCGCTCTGGCGCAGGGCCTGGAGGAAGGTGTAGCCGTCCATGTTCGGCATGTTCCAATCGAGCAGGATCGCGTCCGGCATGCTGGCCGCGCAGACTTCGAGTGCGGCGCTGCCGTCCTCGGCCTCGCTCACATTGATGCCGAGGGCCTCGATAATCCGCCGCGCGACCTTCCGGATCACCGCGGAATCGTCGACCACCAGGCAGGTCGTCTCGTGTGGCGCTTTCATAGCCCCTCCTTCACGCCGCCTTCGCGCCGGCAGCGCTGAAGCCGAGGAGCGCGTCCACGTCGAGGATCACCAGGAGGCGGCCGTCGAGGCGGTGGACGCAGGTGGCGAGGTTGCGCCAGCGCGGATCCAGGTTGATCGGCACCGCCTCGCGGCTGTCGCTGCCGAGCTTCAGCACCTCGCCGACGCCGTCGACCACGAGCGCGAAGGTCTCGCCGCCCTGCTCCAGGCCGATCGCCATCTTGGGATTGGCCTTCTCGTCCTGCACCACGGCATCGGGCAGGCCCAGGCGCCGGCGCAGGCACACGGCCGTGACCACGCGGCCGCGCAGGTTCAGCAGGCCGACGATCTCGGACGGCGCCAGCGGCACCGGCGTCACGCCGGAGGGGACGAACACGTCGTGGACGCGCTCGATCGCCAGGCCGAACAAGGTGTCGCCCACGAAGACGGTGACATAGTCGTCGGTGGGGCCGGTCTCGGCGCCGTTGGCATTGGCAGCCTGCATCAGAACTCTCCGGGTTCGATCGTCGTATGGCGGGCGGTGCCGGGATCAGGCGGCTTGAGAGACATCCGTGGCGCTGATCTCGGCCAGGGCCGCGATCAATCCGCTGCGGTCGAACTTGGCCACGAGGTCGCTGATCGCCAGCGCCCGGGCCCGCTCCACCGCCTCGGCGCCCACCGACCCGGTGAGGCCGATCACCGGCAAGCCGGCGAGGCGCGGCTCGGAAGCCCGCATGGCGGCGACGAGGTCGAAGCCGCTGCGGCCCGGCATCTCGAGGTCGGTGACCACGATCTCGATCCGCGGCTCCGACTGCAGGAGTGTCAACGCGGCCTCGGCGCTCGCCGCGGTGATGACCTGATAGCCCGCGGCCTTCAGCACCGGGCTCAGCATGTCGCGGAAGAAGGCCGAGTCGTCGACCAGCAGGAGCGTCGAGACCTGCTCCGACTTCTTCGGGCCGCGCGCCCAGTCGTCGTAGGCGAGTGGCAGGAAGTGGGCGATGTTGATGATGTCGGTGGCGCGGCCACGCAGCACCGCCGAGCCGATCAGGTCCGAGCGGTCGGCCGCGATCTCGATGTCGAGGCGCTCCTCGACGATGTCGACGATCTCGTCGACCACGAGGCCCATGGCGCGCTCCCCGTCGGAGAACACCACCAGCGCCTGGGTGCCTTCGGAGCGGATCGTGATCGCCGAGTCGGCCGGGACCAGCGGCATCAGCCGGCCGCGGTACTGGATCAGCGGACGGCCGCCCAGCCACTCGACCTTGTCGCACTCGATCTCTTCGAGGCGGGTCACCAGGGAGAGCGGCACCGCCTTGAAGCTGCCCTGGCCGCCCTTGAACACCAGGAGCGTGGTCTTGGAGTCGATGCCGTCGGACATCTCCGCCTCGGCGTCGGGATCGGCATGGCTGTTGCTGCCCTGGACGCCCTGGGCGACCTGCCGGGCCACGCCGTTGGGATCGACGATCAGCACCACGGCGCCGTCGCCGAGGATCGTGTTGCCGGCAAACATCGGAATGTGCCGCAGCTTGGCCGACATCGGCTTCACGACGATCTCCTCCGTGTGGAAGACCTCGTCGACCAGAATGCCGAAGCGCTCGCGCCCGACCTGGGCCACCACCACGAAGCCCGCCTGCGTCGCCTCCTCGCCCGTGTCGGCCGATTGTCCGAGCAGGCCGGTGAGCGACACGATCGGCAGCAGCCGCTCGCGCAAGCGCAGCACCGGCGAACCGTTGATGCGCTCGACCCGCTGCGCCCCGGCATCGACCCGCACCAGTTCGAGCACGGCCACCTGCGGCAGCGCGAAGCGGTGCTCGCCGGCGCGCACGATCAGGGCGGCCACGATGGCCAGGGTCAGCGGGATCTTGATGGTGAAGGTGGTGCCGCGGCCCGCCGTGGTGGCGATGTCGATGATGCCGCCGATGGTCTCGATGTTGGTCTTGACCACGTCCATCCCGACGCCGCGGCCCGACACCGAGGTCACAGCCGCCGCGGTCGAGAACCCGGCGTCGAAGATGAACTTGGCGACCTGCGCGTCGGTCATCCGCTCGACATCGGCCTGGGCCGCCAGTCCGCGCTCCACCGCCTTCCTGCGGATCGCCGCGAGGTCGAGGCCCTTGCCGTCGTCGGCGATCTCGATCGTGATCGTGCCGCCCTCGTGGTAGGCGGCGAGGCGGATCGTGCCGCGCGCCGGCTTGCCCGCCGCGATGCGCCCGGCGGTGGACTCGAGGCCGTGATCGGCCGAGTTGCGGACCATGTGGGTCAGCGGGTCCTTGATCACCTCGAGGACCTGCCGGTCCAGCTCGGTCTCCGCGCCGACCATCACGAGGTCGATCTGCTTGCCGAGTTCGGCCGAGAGGTCGCGCACGACGCGCGGCAGCTTCTGCCAGGCACTGCCGATCGGCTGCATGCGCGTCTTCATGACGCCTTCCTGCAGCTCGGCGGTGACGTGGGACAGGCGCTGGAGCGGAACCTTGTAGCTCGAATCCTCGTGCCGGCGGGCGATCTCGAGGAGCTGGTTGCGGGTCAGCACCAGCTCCGAGACCATGGTCATCAGGTGCTCGAGCGTATCCACGTTCACGCGGATCGTCTGGATCTTCCCGGCCGCCGTCGTCTCGGTGGCCACCACGGCCTCGGCGTCACCCGCCGGCTCTGCCCTGCCCAACTCGGGCTCGGACGACTCGTGCTTGGCCGCGGCGGGCTTGGGCGCAGTGGCCTTGGCGACCGCGGGCTTGGGGGCCTCGACCTTCGGCGCCTCGACGGGAGCCGGGGCCGGCGCGGCGAAGTCGGCCTCGCTCGGGCCCGGGGCTGCCAGGAAGGCCGCCTCCAACTCGTCCAGGGTCACCTCGCCCGGCTTCGGCTCGCGGGAGACCGGATCCGGCAGCACCGGCTCGGGCGCGGGGGCCGGTGCCGCCTGGGGCTCGGGCTCGGCCGAGGCCAGGCGCTCCAGCTCGGAGATCAGGTCGTCGTCGGAGCCCGCCGGCTCGGTGCCGGTGGCTTCCAGGTCGGCCAGGATCGCCTTCAGCCGGTCCAGGGTCGAGAGAATCACCGTGACCGATTCGGAGGTGGCGGGCAGGCCGTCCCGGAAGCGGCCCATCAAGGTCTCGGCGGCGTGCGCCAAGGCCTCGAGGCGCGGAAGGCCGAGGAACCCGCAGGTTCCTTTGATCGTGTGAACGAGTCGGAAGATATTCCGAAGTATCGTCTGGTTATTCGGATCCTGCTCGAATCGAACCAATTCAGCATCGACCGTGTCGAGGTGCTCCCCGCTCTCGGTCAGGAACTCACGAAGCAGGTCGTCCATCGGCGATACTCGTTACACGAAGAGGCTCTCGCGTAACGTACTTACTCGCGCGGGGTTAGGGAAGCGTTTCAATCCCCTCCCCACCCCGTGGTTTTCCAGTTTTTTAGGCGAGCGCGGTGCCGGAATCTTCGTCACCGGCCTCCGCGGGCGCAGCGATCACTGTCGGCGAGGCCGTGATCGTCACTTCATCACCTTCGATGGCGAATCGCACATCCATGGCGGCGGCCTGCGCCACGAGGCCGGCGTAGAACGGCAGGATGGCGTGGGCGTCGACGGTGCCGCTCTCCGGGCTGCCGGCCATCAGCTCCTCGACATGGGGCGGGATGCGGGCATGCGAGCCCTTGGCGGTGAGCACGAGGGTCGGCGCCTCTCCGTCGCCGGAGACGGTGACGTCGATCAAGCCGCCCCGCGGGATCGCCGAGGTGGCGATCATCACGAGGTTCAGGAGCAGCTTGACCTTGTTCTTGGGGAACAGGGCCTGCGGCGCGCTCCAGGCCAGCTTGGTCTTCTCGTCGCTGAACATGCCCTTGGCCACGCTCTCGGCGTCGGCGAGGTCGATCGAGGCGCCGGCGGAGCCGGCCGCCCCGAAGGCGATCCGGGCGAATTTCAGCCGGGCCGAGGCCTGCCGGGCGCTCTTGCCGATCAGTTCGAGGGCGAAGACCCGCATCGATTCGTCATCGTCGTCCTCCAGCACTTCCAGCCCGTTCACGATCGCGCCGACGGGGCTGATCACGTCGTGGCAGACGCGGGAGCAGAGCAGGGCGGCGAGGTCGAGGCCGTCGAGAGTCAGGCGGGGTGCGTTCGGGGAGGACATGCTGCGCTCCGGGCGGGCGGATCTGGGGGCGAATCATCTGCGGGTCGGCCCGTCGCGTCGGAGCCGCCGATCCTTGGCCGCCCGGTTGGCGGTCGAGTCCCCGCGAAACACGCCGCGCGGCCCGGCGGCCGGGCCGGGGGCGATGGACCGGTCCGCACGGATAAACGCCACGGTCGCCTTTGAAAAGCGTTACCGGGCGGTTCGGCAGGCAGCTCCATGGGTAGCTTGGCGGGCAGCTTGGAAAGCCCCGTGCCGGCCGCGCCCGGATCGGTTAGGATGCCGGCCATCGTGCCGAGGGCGACGCGGATCGTGCGCCGTCCCGGAAGCCAGACGCGATCGGGTGCAGCGCGCGACTGGTGCAACGCGCTCGCTGACGCCGAACCGGTCTCCGCTTCGGCGGCCAGCGCTTTAGGGAGGATCGGCGTGAGACGCGAGACCACCGGTCGAAGCGGAAGCTCCATCGCCCAGGCGCGCGCCGGCATTCCCACAGAGCCGATCCGGGTGGACGCGCCCGGACGGCCGCGCTGACGACGGCCCGGCCGATGCAGCCCGAACCGACCCTGCGCGACAGCCTGCGCCCCAGCCTTCGGCCCGCCGATCCCGAGACCGCCCGCGCGCGGCTCGCCGAGATCGAGCCGGCCCTCCCGGAGGGTTTCCTCACCCCGACCTGCCGCACCCTGCTGCTCGGGCTCGCCGACCATTCGCCGTTCCTGTGGCAGGCCGTCACCCGCGCGCCGGAGCGGCTCGTCGCCCTGATGGCGCAGCCGCCGGGCGCCGCCAGCCGGGCGATCATCGAGCGGCAGCGCGCGGTCGGCGGGGCCTGCGGGGCCAACCCCGACCTCGCGGAGGTGGCCCGCCAGCTCCGCAGGAACCGCGAGGCGCACGCCCTCCTGGTGGCGCTGGCCGATCTCGGGGGCTGCTGGGACCTCGACACGGTCGTCCGGGCCCTGTCCGACTTCGCCGACGCGTCGGTGAGCGCGGCCACCGACGCGCTGCTCCGGCAGGGGATGGCAGCCGCCCGGTTCCGGCCGCAGGACCCGGGGGCGCCGCAGGTCGGCTCCGGGCTGGTGATCCTGGCGCTCGGCAAGCATGGCGGGGCCGAGCTGAACTATTCCAGCGACATCGACCTCGTCGTCTTCTACGAGGCCGAGCCCGCCGCGGCCGCCACCGGCGGCGACCCCAAGGCGTTCTTCGTCAAGCTGGCGCAGGGCCTCGTGAAGCTCCTGTCCGAGCGCACCGCCGACGGATACGTCCACCGGATCGACTACCGGCTGCGCCCGGACCCGGGCTCGACGGCGGTGGCGCTCTCCACCGGCTTCGCCTTCGACTACTACCAGACGCTGGGCCAGAACTGGGAGCGCGCCGCCTTCATCAAGGCCCGGCCGATCGCCGGAGACATCCCGGCCGGCGCGGCGTTCCTGGCCGACCTCGCGCCGTTCATCTGGCGCCGGCACTTCGACTTCGCGGCCATCGCCGAAATCCACGCGATGAAGCGGCAGATCCACCTGGTCCGCGGGCACGACACGATCACGGTGGCGGGCCACGACATCAAGATCGGCCGCGGCGGCATCCGGGAGATCGAGTTCTTCGTCCAGACCCAGCAGCTCGTGTTCGGCGGCCGCAAGCCCGCCCTGCGGGGGCGCCGGACCGTCGAGATGCTGTCCCGCCTCGTCGAGGAGGGCTGGATCGACGCGCGAGCCCGGGACGAGCTCACGGAGGCCTACGGGTTCCTGCGCACCCTCGAGCACCGGATCCAGATGATCCGCGACGAGCAGACCCAGCGCCTGCCGACCGGGGATGCGGCGCTCGACGCCCTGGCCCTGTTCGCGGGATTCGACACGCGGGCGGCGTTCGAGGCGGCGCTGCTGCACCAGGCCGGCCGCGTCCAGGCCCATTACGCCCTGCTGTTCGAGGCGGCGCCCGGGGATGGGGCGCCGGAGGACGCCCTGGTCTTCGGCGAGAGCGAGGCCGACCCCGCCACCCTGGAGGCCCTGGCGGCGTTCGGGTTCCGCGATCCGCGGCCGGCCTGGGAGACCGTGCAGGGCTGGCATGTGGGCCGCCGTCCGGCACTGCAGACAGGCCGGGCGCGGGAGATCCTGACGGAGTTGCTGCCGAGCCTGTTGCGGGCGCTCGGCGGCACGAACGATCCGGACGCGGCCCTGCTCACCCTCGACCGGGCCTTCGCCCGGATGCCGGCGGTGGCGGAGCTGCTCGCCATCCTGCGCTCGCACGCGCGTCTGCGCCTGCTGTTCGCCGACATCCTGGGGACCTCGCCCCACCTCGCCGACACGGTCAGCCTCAGCCCCCACGTCCTCGACACCGTGCTCGATCCCGACTTCGTGGCGCCGGTGCCGGGTCCCGAGCAGGTCAGCGACCAGTACCGGGCGCTGGTCGGGCAGCCGGCGAGTCACGAGGAGCTTCTGGACCGGTGCCGGGACGCCACCCGGCAGATGGCCTTCGTCACGGGCGCGCGGCTCCTGTCCGGCCTGATCACGCCGCGCCAGGCCGGGGAGGCCTATTCGGCCATCGCGGAGGCGACGGTCACGCTGAACCTGGAGGCGGAGGAGCGCCGGTTCGCCCAGGACCACGGCGCCGTGCCGAAGGGCCGGTGCTGCGTGCTGGCGCTCGGCCGGCTCGGATCCCGGCAGCTCAGCGCGGTCTCCGACCTCGACCTCGTGTTCCTGTACGATTTCGATCCGGAGAACCGGATGAGCGACGGCCCGCGCCCGCTCGACGCGGTTGTGGCCTATAACCGCCTGGCGCAGCGGCTCTACGCGGCGCTGACCACCGCCACACGCCGCGGTCGGCTCTACGCGGTCGACCTGCGCCTGCGGCCCTACGGCAGCCACAGCCCGCCCGCCGTGCAGCTGAACGGCTTCGTGACCTATCAGCGCGAGGCGGCCGAGCCTTGGGAGCACATGGCGCTGACCCGGGCCCGGGTGGTGGCGGGCGATCCCGAACTCGGCGCGGCCGTGATGGCGACCATCGCCGAGACGATCGCGCAGCCGCGCGATCCCGCCCAGGTCTGCGCCGCGGCCGGAGAGATGCGCCGGCTCGTCGCCGAGGAGCGCGGCCATGCCGGGCCCTACGACCTCAAGCTCGCCCCCGGCGGGTTGTTCGACCTCGATTTCCTCGCCCAGTCCATCGTGCTGAGCCACCCGCCGGTCCAGTCCGACGGCCTTGGCCTCTCCGGGGAGACTGTGCTCCGGAAGGCCGGCGCGCGCGGGATCCTGCCCGCCGCCCTGACCGAGCCCCTGGCCGAGACCTACGGCTTCCTCGACGCGGTCTACCAATGGCAGCGGCTCGTGATGGCCGATCCCGGCTCCGACCCGTCCGACGGGGCCGCCCGGCAGATCGCGAAGGCGGTGGGCCTGCCGGATGCCCGCAGCCTCGCGGCGGAGCTGCATCGCCACCGGCGCCGGACCTGCGCGCTGCTCGCCCGGATCAAGCGGACGGCGATCGGCCCATCCCCGCGATAAGGCTTCGCCCGGCGCCGACGCGCTCAGGCGGCCCGGACGTTCCTGAGGAACTGATCGATCTCCGCGTGCAGCGCGCGGGACTGGACGGCCAGATCGTCGGCCGAGGTCGCCACGGCCTTCGCGGCGTGACCGGCCGCGCTCGCCGAGCGGGCGACCTCGGAGATGTCGGCGGTCACCTTGTCGGTCCCGCCCGAGGCTTCGGACATGCTGCGCACGATGTCCTGCGTGGTGACGCCCTGATCGTCGATTGCGCCGGCGATGCGCGTCGTCACGCCGCCCATCGCGTGGATCTGAGCGGTGATGTCCTGAATCGCCTCGGCGGCACTGTTGGTCGCGCACTGGATGGCGTCGATCTGACGGCCGATCTCGTCGGTGGCCTTCGCGGTCTGCCCGGCCAGCTCCTTCACTTCGGCCGCCACGATGGCGAAGCCCCGTCCGGCTTCTCCGGCGCGGGCCGCCTCGATCGTAGCGTTGAGCGCCAGGAGATTGGTCTGGCCCGCGATGGTGGAGACCAGGCCGACCACGTCGCCGATCCGGGTTGCGGCGGCGGAGAGCGCCGCCATGATCGTGTCGGTGCGGGAGGCGGCCTGCACGGCAGTGGACGACAGCCCGGCCGCATGCGCGACCTGCTGGCCGATTTCCTGCACGGTCGAGCCCAGCGCATCGGCGGCGGCTGCCACCGCGGTGACGTTCCCGCCGGTCCGTTGCGCGGCGTCCGCGGCGCTGGTGGAGCGCAGCGCCGTCTCCTCCACGGCCGCCTGCATCGTGCCGGACGAGGCCTGCAGGCCGGCCACGGCTTCGGCCACGTGGGCGACGATACCCCCGACCGAGCGCTCGAACCGGTCGGCGAGGTCGTGCAGCATGGCGCGCCGCGCCTGCTCCTCGCGCAGGCGCGCGGCTTCGGTGGCCTCGAGCTGCTGTGCCGCCTCGTCCCGGGAGGTGTCGCGGATCGCCACGACGGCGCGGGCGATGGCGCCGATCTCGTCCCGGCGCTGCGCGGCCGCCAGGGCGACGCTGGTGTCACCCACCGCCAGGCGGGTCGTCTCGCTGGTCAGGCGCACCAGCGGCCGCGCCAGAGTCCCGGCGAGCCACCACGCCGTGAGCGATCCGAGAAGGACGGCGCCGCCGCTGAGCCCGAGCATCGCCCAGATCTTCCACGCCGTGGCCTCGCGGGTCGCCTGCATCTGAGCCCGGGTATCCGCGGCGGCGAGCGCCACGGCTTCGTCGAACCGGGTCCGCAGCCGTCGGCTCTGCTGGACCATGCGCTCGTGAACCGGGATCTCCCGGGCCTGCCGGATGCCGAGCAGAAGCTCGGCATCGTCACGCCACTGGCGGGCATCCGCCTCCGCGTTCCGGGCCAGGACCTGCATCGGTCCGGACAGGGCGATCTCGTTCAGGCGCCCGAGCAGGGTCGCCACCTGAGCGCTCGCCCCGGCGAACTCCGTCTGGATCGGCGCCATGTCGAGGAAATCGGTCATCGCGCTCACCCGCGCGACCAGGCTTTCGGCCCGCAGGAACTGATCCCGGGCGGCGCGACTGGTCTCGGCCGCCTCGGTGGTGCGTTCCGAGAGCCGCGAGAGGTCGCCGACCGCTCCGAGGCCGACGAAACCGGTGATTCCGGCCAGGAGTCCGGCGAGGAGCATGAAGGCAAGCAGCGGGAGCAGGATCTTGTAGCGGATGGACATGGTGATTTTCCGGTTTCCCGCTCAGAACAACATCGCGCAGTGTGACGTCCGATTTTTGAATCGCGACGATGGAGAGCGAAGATCTGGATCGATGGTCGAAACGCGATTCCAGGACGACGCATCGAGGCGGCGCTCTGGCGCAGAGTCCAACCGCAAGCGGGCGGGCTCGCCTCAAGCCTGTTTGATGCGACGCGCCCGCTGGCGCCGGACCGATATCCGCTGCGGCGGCAGCGGGCGCCCTAGTTGGGCAGGTTCGGCAGTGCGGTCCGGGTCTGCTCCGCGGTCAGGGAGCGCAGGAAGGCGATCACGTCCGCACGCTCTTCCTGGCTCAGCTTGAGCGGCTTCATCAGGGGCGACTTCGAAGGCCGGTCGAGACCACCGGTCACGTAGAACGCCACGATCTCCTCGAGGTTGGCGAACTGGCCCGCATGCCCGAAGGGTGCCCGGTAGGTCAGGTTGCGCAGCCCCGGGGTCTTGAACGCGTGCTGCGCCAGCGGGTTGTCGGGCTCGACGGCCGCCCGGCCGATATCGGTCGTCGGGATGCCGAGATCGTGGAACTTGTTGTCGGTGAAGTTCCAGCCGGTATGGCAGGCGGAGCAACCGGTCTTCCCGGTGAACAGGGCGAAGCCACGCTGCGCCGCCGGCGAGATCGCGGCGTCATCGCCCTCGATCCAGCGGTCGAACGGAGCCCATTCCGCCACGACAGTCCGTTCGTAGGTGGCGATCGCCCTTAGGAGATTGTCCTGGGTGATGCCGTCTCGCGGGAACTGCGTGACGAACCAAGCCCGGTACTCCGGGATCCGCTCGAGTGTCGCGATGATCTCGGGGAACTTGCCGTCCATCTCGGCTTCGGCCGTGATCGGTCCCATCGCCTGCATCTCCAGGCTCGGAGCACGCCCATCCCAGAACAGCGTCGGGATCCAGGCCGCGTTCAGCAGGGTCGGCGCCTTGCGGGCAAGCGGCGCGTTGGCCGACCCGATCGCCCCGGGGACAGGAACCTCGAAGCCGAATGAAGGATTGTGGCAGCTCGCACAGCTGAGATTCTGCTTCCCGCTCAACCGCGGGTCGAAGAACAGCATCTTGCCGAGGGTCGCGACCTGCGGCGAGAACATCGCATCCTCCGGGAACGCAATTGCCGTCGGCCTCTTATATTGACCCTTGATTACATCCAGCTCTGCTGCATTCAAACCCGTAAATCCGATAATTTTTAGCAAAACCATCGAAATACCGAATATAATAATCGATCTCATATTGCATCCAGACCAAATCCCGTCGCCTGCCGTAACAACACCTCTGTCGGAGGCGCAAGTTTGGGGGCTGATTCTACGTGACTCTATCAGATCTCAGTTTGAATTTTTCTTAAGAAGGCACGATACGGCTGCCTTTCTTCTGCGCGCCATCGCGAGACGCAGGGCGTCCCGATCGCGCCGGGAAAGACCCGCGCTCGAATCGCCGGCATCCGCGAACGGCTGGGT
>NZ_VRVA01000142.1:0-11854 GCF_008039945.1 Methylobacterium sp. WL64 | reverse complement strand
CTGCACCGCCCCCACCCGCGACCCCTCCCCGCAAGGGGGAGGGAAAGATCGGGATCGACCCTACCAGTTCCGGAACTTCGCGGGCGGCTCGTAGAGGCCCCCCGACCAGTGCACGAGATCCTTGATCGACTTGGCCGCGAGCAGCGCGCGGTCGGCGTCGAGGGGCTCGATGCCGAGATCCTCCGGCCGGCGGATCACCCCGCGGGCGCGCAGCTCCTCGACCTTGGCCCGGTCCCGGCCGCGGCCGACCTCGGTGTAGCCCGCGACCCCGCGGATCGCCTGCTCGCGCTCGTCGGCGTCCCGGCACAGGAGGAGGTTGGCGATGCCCTCCTCGGTGACGATGTGGGTGACGTCGTCCGCGTAGATCATCACCGGGGCCAGCTCGAGCCCAATCTTTTTGGCCAGCTCCAGGGCGTCGAGCTTCTCGACGAAGGTCGGCACCAGCTTCTCCCCGAAGGTCTCGACCAGCTGCACCACCAGCTTGCGCCCGCGCATCAGCGCCGGATCGCCGACGACCTGACCTTCGCGCCCGGCCTTCATCCAGGCATCGGACGGGTGGCGGCGGCCATGCGGATCCGAGCCCATGTTGGGCGCGCCACCGAAGCCGGCCACCCGCGACTGCGTGATCGTCGACGAATGGCCCATCAGGTCGATCTGGAGGGTCGCGCCAATGAACATATCGCAGGCGTAGAGGCCGGCGGTCTGGCAGAAGGCCCGGTTCGAGCGCAGGGAGCCATCGGCCCCGGTGAAGAAGATATCCGGCCGCGCGCGGATGTAGCGATCCATGCCGACTTCCGAGCCGAAGCAGTGGACCTGTTGGACCCAGCCGGATTCGATCGCCGGAATCAGCGTCGGGTGCGGATTAAGCGCCCAATGGGTGCAGATCTTCCCCTTCAGGCCCAGCTTCTCACCGTAGGTCGGCAGCAGCAGCTCGATTGCGGCCGTGCCGAAGCCGATCCCATGGTTGAGCCTTCGGATGCCGTATTCCGCATAGATCCCCTTGATCGCCATCATGGCGATCAGGATCTGGGTCTCGGTCATCGCCGCAGGATCGCGGGTGAACAGCGGCTCGACGTAGAACGGCGTGTCGGCCTCGACCACGAAGTCGATTCGGTCGCCCGGGATGTCGACCCGCGGGACCTTGTCGACGATCTGATTCACCTGGGCGATGACGACGCCGTTCTTGAAGGCGGTGGCCTCCACGACGGTGGGCGTGTCCTCGGTGTTGGGCCCGGTATAGAGGTTGCCGTCTCGGTCCGCCGAGACGCCGGCGATCAGCGCGACGTGGGGCGTGAGGTCCACGAAGTAGCGGGCGAACAGCTCGAGATAGGTGTGCACCGCGCCGAGCTGGATCTGGCCGCCGTAGAGCATCTTGGCGATGCGCGCGCCCTGCGGGCCGGAATACGAGTAGTCGAGCCGCTTGGCGATGCCGGTCTCGAACACGTCGAGATGCTCCGGCAGCACGATGCCCGACTGGACCATGTGCAGGTCGTGGACCTTGCCCGCGTCGCAGGCCGCAAGCCCCCGGGCCAGGCAATCCGCCTGCTTCTGGTTGTCGCCCTCCAGGCAGACCCTGTCGCCGGGGCGCAGCACCGCCTCCAGCAGATCGACCACGGAGCCGGCCGGCACGACCTTGCCGTCGGCATGGGCGCGCCCCGCCGCGATGCGTGCGTCGCGCGCCTCTCGTTCGCCGCGCCACTGGGTCATCCGCGCGTTCCCCTTGTGTATGCAGTGACCGAGATAAAGCGCTGGTCAGGCATTTTCTAGCACGTTCTAATCACGGTTCCGTATACGGGATTGCCGATCTGTCAACATCCTGCATATTTATCCCAACAAGACAGCAGGCGATTCGGGAGGGAACGCAGCATGCCGAGCGCGTCGAGACGGGCGCTGCCGCGCGCCGCAAGCACCGCCGCGGGAGGGCAAGGCCGATGATCGTCCTGGGTGTTGCCCTCCTCGCCGCGTGCACGCTGGTCGGCGTGTATCTCGGCGATCTCCTCGGCATCGCGCTGGGGGTGAAGGCCAATGTCGGCGGCGTCGGCATCGCCATGATCCTGCTGATCGTCGCCCGGCTCTTGCTGTCCTGCCGGGGCGGCCTGACCAAGGGCGTGCAGTTCGGCGTCGAGTTCTGGGCCGGCATGTACATCCCGATCGTTGTCGCCATGGCGGCCCAGCAGAACGTGGTCGCGGCGGTGAGCGGCGGCCCGATCGTGATCATCGCGGCCACCGGCTCCCTGGTCCTGTGCTTCGGCGCGGTGGCGCTGCTGAGCCGGATCGGCCGGCGCGATCCTGGCAGCCCGGAGGTCGAGTACGGCGGCTCCGTGATCGGCGGCGAGGCCGATCCGGTGCCGACTGGGAAACAGGGGTGAGCGCCATGGAACACGCGATGGACAACGACCTCGGACATTGGATCTGGAACGGAATCGAGCACGTCTTCATCGAGCAGAGCCTGGTGGCGGCCTTCGCGGTGGTGGGCGCCTTGATCCTGGTCTCCAACCTGGCGGCCAAACGCTTCACGCGGGGCCGCGTTCACGGCTCGGCCATCGCGATCGTGCTGGGGCTGGGGCTCGCCTATGTCGGCGGGCTCTACACCGGCGGGAAGAAGGGCGTCGCCGACATCCCGGCGCTGGCCGGGATCGGCCTGATGGGCGGCGCGATGCTGCGCGACTTCGCCATCGTGGCCACCGCGTTCGAGGTCGACGTGATCGAGGCCCGCCGGGCCGGGCTGGTCGGCGTGCTGGCGCTGGCGCTCGGCACGATCATCCCGTTCCTCGTCGGCACGCTCACCGCGGTGGCGTTCGGCTACCACGACGCGGTCTCGATCACGACCATCGGGGCGGGAGCGATCACCTACATCGTCGGCCCGGTGACCGGGGCGGCGATCGGAGCGGATTCCACCGTCATGGCGCTCTCCATCGCCACCGGGGTGACCAAGGCCGTGATGGTCATGGTCGGCACACCATTGGTTGCTAAGCTGATCGGCCTCGACAACCCACGGTCGGCTATGGCCTATGGCGGCCTGATGGGGACGGTGAGCGGGGTCGCGGGCGGGCTCGCGGCGACGGACCCTAAGCTAGTCCCGTACGGGGCGCTCACCGCGACCTTCCATACCGGGATCGGCTGCCTCGTCGGTCCCTCGATCTTCTACTTGACGGTGCGGGCTCTGGTCGGTTGACCAACCGCGGGGGCGCGGGACGAAGTGATGCACGGCGAGTTCCAGAAGATCGACACCGGGCTTCTCTCCGACCGGATCCGCAACGCGCTCACCGACGCGATCACGTCCGGTGAGATCCCGGCCGGCACGGCCCTCGACGAGCAGAACCTCGCGCAGCGCTACGGCGCCTCGCGCACCCCGGTGCGCGAGGCCCTGCGCCAGCTCGCGGCCTCCGGACTGGTGGAGGTCCGCCCGCGCCGGGGCGTGGTGGTGGCCCGGCTGACGCCGGAGCGCATCGCCGACATGTTCGAGACCACCGCGGAGATCGAGGCGATGTGCGCCCGGCTCGCAACCTACCGGATGACGCCGCTGGAGCGCGGCCGGCTGATGGACCTGCAGGAGGATTCCGCCGCCGCCGTGGAAGCCGGCGACGTCGACGCCTACGACCGGCTCAACCGCGCCTTCCACGAATCGCTCTACGCGGCGACCCACAACAGCTTCATGGCCGAGCAGGCCCTGGCGATCCGCGAGCGCCTGGCCGCCTTCCGCCGGACCCAGCTCCGCCACGGCGATCGGATCCGCCGTTCACGGGACGAACACGGCGAGATTCTCGCGGCTATCGCCGAGGGGGATGGGGAATTGGCGGCTCGGCGGATGCGGGCCCACATGCTGCGGGCCGCGGCGGCGTTGGGGCGGTATATTGCGGATACGGTGGGTTGATGGGCTTTCAGACTTCCATCGCCATCATGCTGGCTGCCGGTTGCATCAACCCGCAGGATGTTTTGGTTAAAAACTCGCATAAGCCCGAGTTTGTTGATTAAATTTGCGAATTAAAAACTCTACATCGCAATAATCTTCAGGCTAAACGCTCACTTGTAGCTATCGTGCCTCGACCACGTCGCGGTACTCGACTTCGAAAAATGCGATGGGGTAAACAAAAGGCATCCGGCCGGATTCTTGATCGATGCGCCTGAGATGAAATACAGTCGCAGCATCAGGCATTGTTCCAGCATTCGACGGAGCGGCCCGCAATATAGCAGATCACTGCAGAACTGCGTAACACCACGGTGAGGCGGCCAATCTTAATGGTCTTGCGGCTCATACCGAAGATCATCAGGGCCTTTACACCACCTCCCGCGCCACGCCCCCCTTCCCGGCCCCGCTTCCACCCAGCGCCTCCGCCAGCTTCCCGATCCGCTCGGCGGCTCGCCCGATCCCGTCGGCGGCGCGGGCGGCGTCCTCGGCCCGGGCGCGGTCGGCGGCTTCGGTGGCTTTGCGGAGATCCGCCGTCTCGGCCTCCAGGGCGGCGTGGCGGGTGCGCAATTCGGCCAGCTCGTCGGCGATGGTCAGGGCGGCCATCACCTGGAGGCGCATGTCGCCGATCTCGCCGAAACTCTGGCGCATCTCGCCGATGCGCGCGCCAAAGCTCTCGGCCAGCCCGGTGAGATGGGCCTCCTCGCCGGCACCGCAGGCCATGCGGTAGAGCTTTCCGTCGATGGTCACGTTGATCTGAGGCAAGGATCGCTCCGATGGACGGCGGCGCTGGACGGAACCGGTCAGGCCCGGCCGAGCACGCCCTGGACGGTCTGGATCGCGCGGTCGAGTCGCTGGCCGACCAGTCCGGTCGTGGCCTCGACATCGGCCAGATGCGCGCTCGCGGCGTCGAGGGCGGCGGCGAGCCGGGCCCGGTCCTCGTCCATCAGCGCCAGCTCGGCGTCCCGGTCGTCGGGTTCGGCCTCGGCCTCCAGGCGGCGGGCCACCACCGCGTCCAGGCGGCTCAAGGCGGAGTCGAGCCGGGCGAAGGCCGCGTCGATGGGGTTCGTGTCCGTCCTGTCGTCGGCCATGGGGCTCCGCTCGCCGGGCGCATCGTCCCGACGGGCGGGCTCTCGGGCGACGATGCTTCGGGGCCTTAAGTTTCGGCCGGATGCGTCCGGAATTCCAGTCCGAAATGTTGGTGCGTGTCCGCGCCGTCGCGCCTCAGCAATCGCCGTCGCACAACCCTGTTTATTGGATGTGGGAGAGAACCGTGTTTGTCACGGGCGTGCGTTTGACAGGTGGAGACGCCATGTTAGACAGCCGCGCGCTCCCGTAAAGGGCCGCCCAAGATATGCCGGATGGCCGGTCCATGACAGTCCCGTGGCCTCAGCCAACGCCGTCGGATCCGATCGGCGCGACCGGAGCGGCCCGGCCTGTCACGGCACGGTTCATCGCAGGTTCAAACCCGCCCGCCCAGATCGGCCCCGCCCGGTCGGCCTGGAGGCGGGCCGCCACGGCGTCATCCCGAAAGGCGGGGTTCGGCTTTCGGACAGGATGAGGCCACACGAACGACACTGCGCCGAGGACCGGGTGACCGGCCCGGTGCGCGGTGCTCCGCAGCAGGAAGGAGTCACACCGTGACGAAGGTTGCCATCAACGGGTTTGGACGCATCGGCCGCAACATCCTGCGCGCCATCGCGGAATCCGGCCGGACCGACATCGAGGTCGTGGCGATCAACGATCTCGGCCCGGTAGAGACCAACGCCCACCTGCTCCGCTTCGATTCCGTCCACGGCCGGTTCCCGGGCGAGGTCGCGGTGGACGGCGAGTTCCTGGTGGTCAACGGGAAGCGCATCAAGGTCACGGCCGTGCGCAACCCGGCCGAGCTGCCGCACCGCGACCTCGGCGTCGACATCGCGCTCGAGTGCACCGGCATCTTCACCGCGAAGGACAAGGCCAAGGCCCATCTCGACGCCGGCGCCAAGCGCGTGCTGGTCTCGGCGCCGGCCGACGGCGCCGACCTCACCGTGGTCTACGGCGTCAACCACGACAAGCTGACCGCCGAGCACCTCGTCGTCTCGAACGCCTCCTGCACCACCAACTGCCTGGCGCCGGTCGCCCAGGTGCTGGACGCGGCCGTGGGCATCGAGCGCGGGTTCATGACCACGATCCACTCCTACACCAACGACCAGCCGTCGCTGGATCAGATGCACAAGGATCTCTACCGGGGCCGCGCCGCCGCGCTCTCGATGATCCCGACCTCCACGGGCGCCGCCAAGGCCGTGGGCCTGGTCCTGCCCGAGCTGAAGGGCAAGCTCGACGGCACCGCGATCCGCGTGCCGACTCCGAACGTCTCGGCGGTGGACCTGGTGTTCACGGCCAAGCGCGCCACCTCGGTTCAGGAGATCAACGACGCGATCAAGGCGGCCGCCGCCGGTCCGCTCAAGGGCGTGCTCGGGGTCACCGACCAGCCGAACGTCTCGATCGACTTCAACCACGATCCGCACTCGTCCACCTTCCACCTCGACCAGACCAAGGTGATGGACGGCGTGCTGGTGCGTATCCTGACCTGGTACGACAACGAGTGGGGCTTCTCGAACCGCATGGCCGACACGGCCGTGGCGATGGCCAAGCTCATCTGAAGACCCCGACGCCCGCCGGTCCCGACCGGCGGGCGCCTTTCGACCGAACGGCCTCACCTCGAACCAGGGGATCATCCCGGGATGACCGACGCTTCGCAGGGCACGTCGAGCGGACAGGGCGCCGTCGTGACGCCCACGCCCAAACCCGCACCCACGCCGGCGGCCACGACCGCCCCGGTGGCGACGGCGCCCGCGCAGGGGCTGCCGGCGAGCCACCTCCTCGATCAGCTCGCGCGAATCGAGGACAAGTGCTCGCGGATCGAGGACAAGTACGCGCGCTCCGAGTCCCTGCTGTCGCGGGTCGAGGACAAGGTCGAGAACGCCGCCAACCGGATGAACGAATCCGCCCGGCAATCCGATCTCGCGGCCCTGCGCACCGAGATGCGCGGGCTGGCCGACCGCACCCGGCGCCTGCCCGGCACCGGCGCGCTTGTGCTCACCGCGGTAATCACCGCGATCCTCACCGTCGTGCTGATGGTGGCGGTGCAGCGCCTCAACCTCGACCGCCTGATTCCGGCGCCGGCTGCCACGTCCGGCACCACCGTTCAATAACAGCCCTCGACCCGAACAGGACCGCATGAGCGCCTTCCGCACCCTCGACGACGCCAGCGCCCTGACGGGCAAGCGCGTGCTGATGCGCGTCGATCTCAACGTGCCGATGGAGAACGGCCGCGTCACCGATGCGACCCGCATCGAACGCGTCGTGCCGACCATCCGGGAGGTCGCCGAGAAGGGCGCCCGCGTGATCCTGCTGGCCCATTTCGGCCGCCCCAAGGGCAAGCGCGAGCCGAAGGATACCCTGGAGCCGGTAGTGCCGGCGCTGAGCCGGGCGCTCGGCCGGAACGTCGCCTTCGCGGCCGATTGCGTCGGCGACGACGCGGCCCGGGCCGTCGCCGCGCTGAAGGACGGCGACGTCCTGCTCCTGGAGAACACCCGCTACCATCCCGGCGAGGAAAAGAACGACGCGGCCTTCGCGGACGCGCTTGCGGCCAACGGCGACGTCTACGTCAACGAGGCGTTCTCAGCGGCCCACCGCGCCCACGCCTCCACCGAGGCTCTGGCCCATCGCCTGCCGGCCTATGCGGGCCGCGAGATGCAGGCGGAGCTCGAAGCCCTGACCAAGGGCCTCGAAGCGCCGCAGCGGCCGGTGATCGCGCTGGTCGGCGGCGCCAAGGTGTCGTCCAAGATCGACCTTCTGGAGAACCTGGTCGCCAAGGTCGACATGCTGGTGATCGGCGGCGGCATGGCCAACACCTTCCTGCACGCGCAGGGCAAGGCGGTGGGCAAGTCCCTGTGCGAGAAGGACCTCGCCGAGACCGCCCTGCGCATCCTGGCGGCCGCGGACAAGGCCGGCTGCCGGATCATCCTGCCGGTGGACGCGGTGGCGGCCACGGAGTTCAAGGCCCAGGCCCCGCACGAGACCGTGCCGGTGGATGCGGTGCCCGCGGGCAGCATGATCCTCGATGCCGGCCCGCGCTCGGTCTCCGACATCAACGCCGCCATCGATGACGCCAAGACCCTGGTCTGGAACGGCCCGCTCGGCGCCTTCGAGCTCGCACCGTTCGACGCCGCCACGGTGGCCGCCGCCAAGCACGCGGCCGCACGCACGGCGGCCGGCCAACTGGTCTCCGTCGCCGGCGGCGGAGACACCGTGGCCGCGCTCAACCACGCCGGCGTGGCCGCCGCCTTCACCTACGTCTCGACCGCGGGCGGTGCCTTCCTCGAATGGCTGGAGGGTAAGGCCCTGCCGGGCGTCGAGGCGCTGCGGGCGCAGGGCTGACTGAGGACGGCGCGGCTCTCTCATGCGCTTCTCCCCCGCCACCGCGCACCGATCTATCTTTCCGGCGTTGGAAGTCGGGGGTGTCGAATGGCTGCGTGACGACGGGCAGAACGCGCGGATCGAGATCCTGACCGGCGTTCGGGCCGCCATAGCGCCGTCGCAGGCCAGGCCGCTCACGCCGAGGCGCGCCACGACCTTGGAGGTGCGGGCGCTGTAGACAACAGCATTCCCACCGGTCGAGACCGGCTCCGGGGATGCTATGTTGCGCATTCGATATGCGCGTGTCCGAGGGTGGATCCGGTATCCGGACTCGGGCGCTCTATTTCCGTCGCCGTGGGCGATCGGGCAAACCACCAGACGGCAAGCGGGAAGACAGACGACGATGGCACGGATCACCCTCAGGCAGCTCCTCGACCACGCGGCCGAGCACGAATACGGCGTGCCGGCGTTCAACCTGAACAACATGGAACAGGGTCTGGCGATCATGGCGGCGGCCGACGCCACCGACTCGCCCGTGATCCTGCAGGCCAGCCGCGGTGCCCGCGCCTACGCCAACGACGTGGTTCTGGCCAAGCTGATCGACGGCTTGGTCGAGATCTATCCGCACATCCCGGTCTGCATGCATCTCGACCACGGGAACAACGAGGCGACCTGCGCCACCGCGATCCAGTACGGCTTCACCTCGGTGATGATGGACGGCTCGCTCAAGGGCGACGGCAAGACCCCCGCCGACTACACCTACAACGTCGAGATCACCCGCAACGTCACTCAGATGGCTCATTGGGCGGGCGTCTCGGTCGAGGGCGAGCTTGGCGTGCTCGGCTCCTTGGAGAGCGGCCAGGGCGAGGCCGAGGATGGCCACGGCGCCGAGGGCGTCCTGAGCCACGATCAGCTGCTCACCGACCCGGACGAGGCGGTGAAGTTCGTCGAGGCCACGAAGGTCGACGCCCTCGCGGTTGCTATGGGCACCAGCCACGGCGCCTACAAGTTCACCCGCCAGCCCGACGGCGACGTGCTGGCGATGAACGTGATCGAGGAGATCCACCGCCGCCTGCCGTCGACTCACCTGGTCATGCACGGCTCGTCCTCGGTGCCGCAGGACCTGCAGGACATCATCAATCAGTACGGCGGCCAGATGAAGCCGACCTGGGGCGTGCCGGTCGCGGAGATCCAGCGCGGCATCAAGCACGGCGTACGCAAGATCAACATCGACACCGACAACCGCATGGCGATGACCGGCCAGATCCGGAAGATCCTGACCGAGAACCCGTCGGAGTTCGATCCGCGCAAGTACCTGAAGCCCGCGATGGATGCGATGACCAAGCTGTGCAAGCAGCGCTTCGAGGAGTTCGGCACTGCCGGCAAGGGCTCGAAGATCCGCCCGGTCTCCGTCTCCGAGATGGCTAAGCGCTACGCCAGCGGCGCGCTGGACCCTAAGATCGGCGCGCGTTGACGGTCCGGCCGGCCCGATGAGCAGCAATCAGCGCCTCGCCCTCCTCGGGCCCCACAACCTGGATGCCGACGGCATCGACGCCTTCGCGGCCGCGCTCGGCGCGGCCTGCGGGGCGGGCGATGTCGCGGCCGTGATCCTGCGGCTCGCCGCCACCGACGAGCGCGGGCTCACCGCCCGGGTGAAGCAGGTCGCGCCGATCACGCAAGAAGCCGGCGCGGCCCTCGTCGTGGCCTGCCCGGGGTTCACCGGCGACCTCGTCTCGGTGGCGACGAGAGGTGGCGCCGACGGGGTGCATGTCGACAAGCCGCGCGACCTGAAGGACCTGCGCGACCGTCTCCGGGACGGGCGCATCCTCGGGGCGGGCGGCATCGAGACCAAGCACGGTGCCATGGAGGCGGGCGAGGCCGGCATCGATTACCTGATGTTCGGCGGTCTCTATCCGGACGGCGTCGCTCCGGAGGCCGACACCGTTCTGGCGCGCGCTGAATGGTGGGCCGAGATCTTCGAGACGCCCTGCGTCGCGGTGGCCGCGACGGCGGACGAGATCGCCTCCCTGGTCGCCACCGGGGCCGAATTCGTCGGCCTGGAGAGCGCCCTGTGGCTGCCCGGGACCGAAACGGTCGCACGGGCGCAAGCCGCGATCGCGGAGCGGGCCGCGTGAGCCTGCGCGTCCTGGATCTGCCCGTCCTGGTCCTCGCGGTGGCGCTGGCCACAGCGCTGCCGGCGCTCGCCGCGCCCGGCGCGCTCGATCCGGCCAAAATCGTCGCGCCGTCCGACAAGACCACGATGCCGGAGCTTCCGAGCCCCTACACGCCGAACTATTCCCGAGGCGCCGTCCCGCCTGCCAGCGGCCAGCCGGCGGACCTCGCCTACGGTGCCTATCAACGCGGCCAGTACGTCACCGCCTTCCGGGAGGCGACCAAGCGGATCGAGGCCAATCCCAAGGACGCCGCCGCGATGACGCTGTTGGGCGAGCTCTACAACCAGGGGCTCGGCGTCAAGCAGAACCCCGTGAAGGCGGCCGAGTGGTACCGCCTTGCCGCCGCCCAGAACGACGCTGCCGCGATGTCGTCGCTCGGCCTGATGGCACTCGACGGGCGCGGCATGCCGAAGGATCCCAAGGCCGGCCGGCGCTGGCTGGAACAGGCCACGGCCCAGGGCTCGTCCACGGCCGCATACAATCTCGGGCTGATCCTGATCGGTACCGGCGCCACCGCCGACGAGGCGGCGGCCGCCACGCAGTTCCGGAAGGCCGCCGACGCCGAGATCGGCCTGGCCCAGCACGACCTGGGCGTGCTCTACCTCCAGGGCCGCGGCGTCCAGAAGGATTCGAGCCAGGCGGCCCAGTGGTTCCGCCGCGGGGCCGACAACGGCGACCTCGCCAGCGAGGTCGAGTACGCGATCCTGCTGTTCAACGGCAACGGCGTGACCAAGGACGAGCGCTCGGCCGCCCGCTACTTCCTGCACGCGGCCTCGCGTGGCAACGCCATCGCACAGAATCGGCTGGCACGACTCTACGCCGTGGGCCGGGGCGTGTCGAAGAACCTGATCGAGGCCGCGGCCTGGAACCTCGCCGCCGCCGCGCAGGGCCTGTCCGACGCCTGGCTCGACCAGACCCTGGCGGGCCTCAGCGGCGACGAGCGCACCCGCGCCGAGCGGCTGGCCAACGAGCGCATCGAGCAGCGCTGAGGCGGACAGTGGCCGGTTGGGCCTGGCGGTACAATCCAGCCGCACCCTCATCCTAAGCGGCTCCGCGTCGATCCGTCGTTTGTCCTTCGCTCCACGATCAAACGGACGCGGGTGCGGCCACCGACAGATGGGAGCGCCAGGACGTCGCGCGAGACCCGTCTCTCGGGTGAGCGTCCAGATTAACTTATCGAACTCTAGACTGGCCCTGGCGGCATGAGACGTTCTCCCGAAGCCAAGCGCGCCCTCTCCCACGGTAATTACCCACCCCCTTGCGCGGGTTGGGTTTCGCTGATTCCCTCGTGGGATGGTTCGTACCGATCTTGAGCGGCTGAGCCGCGAGGAGTTGATCGAACTGGTGCTGCGGCTGCAGCGTCCGGATA
>NZ_VRVA01000141.1:0-12113 GCF_008039945.1 Methylobacterium sp. WL64 | reverse complement strand
CTCCCCCCCTGCTGCGCAGGGTACCCTCCCCCGCGGAGGGGGGAGGGAGAGGCGCGCGGGTCGGAGGCCGTCCGGTGAACGACCTCACCCTCCCCCGCCCCGCCGAAACCGTCGCCGCCCCGACCGCCGCCGCCCCCCGGGCCCGGCGCCGCAGCCTCGCCTACCTCCAGGCGGCGCCGCTGGCCCTGGTGTTCCTGGTCTTCCTGGTGGTGCCGCTGCTGCTCACCGCCGTGGTGTCGTTCTGGGAGTACAACGAGTACGCGATCACCCCGGCGCTGACCCTGCAGAACTACGCCGACCTGTTCGACGGCTGCCTGTCGGCCGACCTCTGCACCACGATCCGGACCTATCTCTCGACGCTGAAATTCGTCGCCCTGACGCTGGCGATCACCCTGCCGCTGGGCTTCTCCATCGCCTACTTCCTGGCCTTCCACGTCCGCTCGGACACGGTGCGGATGGGCCTGTTCCTGCTCTGCACGATCCCGTTCTGGACCTCGAACGTGATCCGCATGATCTCGTGGATCCCGCTGCTCGGGCGCAACGGCCTGGTCAACGACACGCTTCGCAGCCTCGGGCTGATCAGGGCGCCGATCGAGGGCCTGCTCTATTCCGACTTCGCGGTGGTGCTGGCCTTCGTGCACCTCGACACGGTGTTCATGATCGTGCCGATCTTCAACAGCCTGGCCCGGATCGACCGGTCGCTGATCGAGGCGGCGCGGGATTGCGGCGCGTCCGGGTTCCAGACCCTGTGGAACGTGGTGCTGCCGCTGACCAAGCCCGGCATCGCCATCGGGTCGATCTTCGTGGTCACGCTCGTGATGGGCGACTTCGTCACGGTCGGCATGATGGGCGGCCAGCAGATCGCCAGCGTCGGCAAGGTGATCCAGGTGCAGATGGCCTACCTGCAGTTCCCGGCCGCCGCCGCCAACGCGGTGGTGCTGCTCGCCGCCGTGCTGCTGATGATCCTCGGGCTCACCCGGATGATCGACCTGCGCAGGGAACTCTGAGGATGGAGCTGTAGGATGGACCGGCCGCGCGGCTTCGCCTTCTACGGGCTCGCCGGGATTTTCTGCCTCTACGTTCTGTTCCTGTACGGGCCGACCCTGACGATCCTCACCCTGAGCTTCCAGGGCCCGTCCGGCGGCCTGACCTTCCCGATGAACGGGGTCTCGACCCACTGGTTCGCCAAGCTGTGGGAGGGGGTCGGCGTCGTCGACATCTGGGCGGCGCTGCGGCGCTCGCTGATGCTCGGGCTGGTGGTGATGGCGCTCACCGTCACCCTCGCGTTCTACGCCGGCCTCGCCTTCCGCAAGGGGTTCGCCGGCGCCGGCCTGGTCTTCGCCCTGGCGGTGTCGAGCCTGATCGTGCCCTCGATCGTGGTCTCCCTCGGGATCGGTCTGGAGTTCCGGCTGCTGGACGACGCGGTCAAGGCGCTGGCCGAGGCCACGGGCTGGGGATTCCTGCAGGACCACGGCACGTTCATGGGCCTCTTCACGTCGGCACTCGGGGCGCACCTGACCTGGACGCTGCCCTTCGGGCTGCTGATCATGTTCGCGGTGTTCAACCGGTTCAGCCCCGCCTACGAGGAGGCCGCCCGCGACCTCGGCGCCACCGGGGCGCAGACCCTGCGGCACGTGGTGGTGCCGATCCTGGCCCCGGCCCTGGTCGGCGTCGCCCTGTTCGGCTTCACCCTGTCGTTCGACGAACTCGCGCGCACCAGCCAGGCGATCGGCGGCCGCAACACCCTGCCGCTGGAGCTTCAGGGCCTGACCACCACGGTGACGACCCCGGAGATCTACGCGCTCGGCACCACCACGACGGCGTTCTCCGCCCTGGTGATCGGCACCGCGCTCGGTTTGACCGTGTGGCTGCAGCGGCGCCGGGCCCGGCGGGCGCTCGCAGGGCTGCGGCCGTAAGGGGGTCGGTTGGACGGGCGGTCTGTTGCCGGTTGAAGCGCGGCCCTTTCCCGGACGCCTGGCCCGGACGCCTGGAACGTCAGTGGACGGCGATCCGGGACCTCGCAGGCCGTGCGCCGCGCAAGCGGCACCATCGAGACGCGGCGTTGCCGCGAAGGGACGCCTCGCGTCGTCCTGTGCTGGGTCCCATTCTGCTGACGCCGCATGCGCTCGGGACAAGGGGCGACGCCCGCATGGCAACGCTCTGCGAGTCAGTTTTCGTGGAGCCGGCATCGGCGACCATCACGCGTCAAGCTTGGCAGCGTTCATCCGCTCGGCGTAGTGGGCGCGCAACGCGGCGAAGACTTCAACGGCAGGAATCGCCGGCCGGGCCGCCAATCGGCCTCGGGCATGTCGACCCGCGATGCTGCCAAGGTGCGAGCGACAGCGCACCGAACATTGCCAATCCGCCCCCATCCGTGTATGCGCACCGCGCGCCCTCCGACACCCTTGGAGGCAGGGGCGCACCGGGAAGGTCACAGCCGTCCGCGTCGGGCGGCTTTTTCGTTTTCCGGGTCCAGCCATCATTTGAAGGATCACGCCATGAGCGCAGTCAAGACGCTTGAGGCCGTGGCACGCGACCGGGTCGGCAAGGGGGCCGCCCGGGCCGTTCGTCGCCAGGGTCAAGTTCCCGCCGTCGTGTACGGAGGCGGCCAGCCGCCGCAATCCATCGCCATCGACCTCGTCCGCGCGCGGACCCTTATCTATGCCGGCGGGTTCAAGACCACGCTGTTCGAGATCAAGGCCGGCGGCAAGACCGTCCGGGCGATCCCGCGCGACTTCCAGCTCGACCCGGTCTCCGGCGTCCCGCTGCACGTCGACTTCCTGCGCGTCGTCTCCGGTCAGACCGTGACCGTCGAGGTGCCGGTGCACTTCGTCAACGAGGACGCGGCCCCCGGCATCAAGAAGCTCGGCGGCACCCTCAACATCGTCGCCCACACCCTGACCCTCGAGGTCGCCCCCGACCAGATCCCGGACGCGATCGAGGTCGACCTGACCGGCCGCCAGATCGGCGACGTGATCCACGTCTCCGACGTCAAGATCCCGGCCGGCACGCATACCGGCGAGCCGACCGATCCGGTCGCCAACATCGTGCCGCCGACCGTGCTGGGCGCCGAGGTCGAGGCCGAGGAGGCCGCGATCGCCGAGGCGCAGTCGGCCGAGGCCGCCGAGGAGAAGGCCGAAGAGGCCGCTGCCGAGGACGAAGAGAAGAAGGACGGCGAGGAGGCCTGAGCCTCGTCGCATCCCGCGTCGCGTCGAGAGCCCCGGTCCCCGCCGGGGCTCTCTTCGTTTCCGGGGAAGCACACCGCCAAGTTGAAGCACACGCCAAGTCCATAGGTTCCCAAAGGGCTCGGCCCTTTGGCGGGGTTCGGGGGCGGAGCCCTCGAGATGCCAGGGCTCTGCCCTGGACCCGCAAAAGGTCTCGACCTTTTGAAACCGGGACTTTTTCTACGGATACAGCCGCGCCCGGCTCCAGCCGTCGCCGGTCCGGGTGAAGCGGACTCGGTCGTGCAGGCGGTAATCGCCGTTCTGCCAGAACTCGAGCGACACCGGGGCGATGCGGAAGCCGGTCCAGTGCTCGGGCCGGGGGATCGGGCCGTCCTCGTAGCGGGCGGCGAGATCCTGCACCTCGGCCATCAGCGTGGCGCGGTCGACGAGCGGGCGCGATTGCCGGCTGGCGATGGCGCCGAGACGGCTCTCCCGGCGGCGGCTCTCGAAATAGGCATCGGCCTCCTCCGGCGTCACCGGCGAGACCGGCCCCCGGGCGCGGACCTGTCGGCGCAGGCTCTTCCAGTGCAGGACCAGGGCGGCCTGCGGGTTCTGCGCCAGCTCCTCGCCCTTGGCGGATTGGAGGTTGGTGTAGAACACGAAACCGTGCGCATCGAAGCCCTTCAGCAGCACCATGCGCACGTCGGGAAGCCCGTCCGACCCCACGGTGGCCAGCGCCATGGCGTTCGGATCCTCCGGCTCGGCGGCCTGGGCCTCGCGCATCCAGGCGTCGAACAGCGCGACGGGGTCGTCGCTGAGGGTAAAGTCCGAGGTCGGGGCAACCGCGCCGGCGCTCGGGTCATCGGTCCTTAACTGATCCACGGCAAGACTCCTGCCTGCCGCGTCCAGGGCCTGAGGGGGCCACCGACATCGGCATGTTCGGTCGAGCGGATAGCCCGTCGTGAGTCAGGTGTAATGCGGCGATGCGCGTGTAAAGAGCCAAGCCGACGGTTGCGCGCCCCTGTGGCGATGACGGCCGTTTCGCTGGCGATGCTCCTGTGCAGCTGCAGCCAGCCGCTGCTGGTGTTCCGCGGCGAGCCCGCTGCGGCGAACCCGCCCGTAGCCGAGGAGCCCGTGGTCACCGGCAGCATCGAGAAACGGCCCGCGAGCTTCGGCAGCGATCTCGGCGAGGAGGATTGGCGGCGCGCCCGGGCGGCGCTGTCGGTCGCCCTCGATCCGCAGGGTAACGGCCGGCCGGTGAAGTGGGACAACCCGGAGACCGGGCTGCACGGCGCGGTCAACCCGACCGGTCTGCCTTACGTGGCCGACGACCTGATCTGCCGCAACTTCCTGGCCTCGGTCATCGGCCCGGGCCGCAGCCGCTTCGTGCGCGGCACCGGCTGCAAGCCGTCCGGCGGCCATTGGACGCTCAAGCGGGTCCGGTCCGCCGCATCGGAGCGATCCTGATGCGCGCGCGTCGCTCCTGACGTCAGACGGGAGCGGGGCCGTGCAACCGGCAGCGTCGATCCCGCATGTCCCGCGCGGGTTTTGACGATCCCGCGTCGCGTTCGGAGCGTCCGTAGCGCTGTGAGCGACGCTTTCAGCGAGCGGGCGCCAATACGCATCCCCTCGCTCGGTGCGCGGGGAGAAGAGAACCCGCGCTTCGTCCAGGGTCTGCGAAGCCCCTCTCCTGCACGGGCGCAGGACTACCCCATCGGATAATGGGCCCGTCGCGGCCTGGGGAGGCGCTACGGACCCGTACGATCGCCGAAAACGGCTCGATCGGCCCGTGGGCCGAACCCGTCCTCAGTACGGGTAGCCGTAATACGGCCGCATGCGCAGGCGCGGCTGGGCGGCCGGCGGGGTGGCGGCGCGGGCGGCGGCCTCCGGATCGTAGGCGCGGATATACGGGTCCAGGGCGGGGTCGCGGTAATTGCCGTTGTTGACCCCGGCGGAGCGGTCGTTGCCGCTCAGCGCCGCATAGGGCGAGAGGCCGCTGCCGCTGTCGCCACCGCCACCACCACCGCCGCCCCAGGCGAAGGCCGCGCTCGGGAGGCCGATGAGCAGAGCCGCCGCCAGCGGCATCGTCAGCGTCTTGCGCGTCATGTCGTGTCTCCGCATCACATCCAACGGGCGAACCGTTCAGCCGATCCGCGAGTTCCCGAACGGCCCCGGGGATCACCGCGCGGCATGGTATCACGGCTGCGTAACGGTGGGTTATCGCGATGCGGTCGAGGCAGGCTCCCGCGTTCATCAACAGACTCCGCGCGGATTAACCGCTTAGCGCGGAGAACCTGCGACGAGACTTGTTTGATCGTGCTACGGAGCGATAGCATTCGTGCGTGCGACAACCGTATCGTCGGCTGTCTTCGCGCTTGTTCGGGAACTGGATTCGCGGTGAGCGTCGCTACGGGATTCGACACGCCGCACGGGTGCGCTTGATGGAGCGGGCGATCGGAGGCGCCGACGGGCCGGCCCCCGGGGTCGGCCGCGGGCCGGTCTGGCCGGAGCACCGGGCGGCCGCCCCGCGCCCGGTCCTGCTGCGGATCGCCGTGCGGCTCGACCGCCGGACCCTGCGCGGCTGGCACATCCGCCTCCTCGACCAGCTCGGACAGGGTCTTGGCCGGCGCGTCCGGGTCGCCTGGGTCGCGGGCGAGCACGGGCTGCCGCCCAATGCCGAGTTGCTGTTCCGCCTGGAGGCGGCGATCCACGGCCTGCCCCGGCCGGGCCTGGCCACGCCGGCCGAGCCGGTGGCGCTGGCCGCCTACGGGGCGGACGCCCCGGCGGAGGACTCCGACCTCGTCCTCGACCTGTCGGGCGCGCCGGACGATCCCGCCGTCACCGGCCCCCCGGTCTGGCGGCTCGATTTCGACGGGATGCCGGGCGAGGCCGGGCTGCTCGCCGCCCTGTTCGCCGGCAACGCGCCGGTGGCGGCCCTGCGCGGTCCGGACGGTGCCCCGGTGGCGGTCGGGCGCCTCGGCGCGGAATCCCACACGGTGATGCTGGCCGCGTTCGAGGATTACCTCGCCCGGACCATCACGCTGATCGCCGCTGCCCTGGACGGGGCCGCCTCGACGCACCTGCCGGACGGGTCCGGGGCGGCGCTGCAACCGGCGTCGCGCTTCGACCTCGACGGCCTCGGCGTCAGCCGGCGCGCCGCCGGCGGCCTGGCCCGGCAGGTCGCCCGCCGGCTCTACGCGCTCTGCTTCCACCGCCCGCAATGGCGGGTCGGATGGCGCCGCGTCGTCGGCCCGGACCTGATCGATCTGCGCCGCCACCCCGAGGGCGGCTGGACCGACCTGCCCGACGACGGGCGGCGCTTCTACGCCGACCCGTTCGCGATCGCGCATGGCGGGTCGGTCACCCTGTTCGTCGAGGAATTCGACTATCGCCGCGGCAAGGGCGTGATCTCGGCCCTGAGCTTCGATGCGTCCGGGCCGCGCGGCCGTCCGGAGCCGGTTCTGGAGCTCGACACCCACCTGTCCTACCCGTTCGTGTTCGAGGCGGACGGGGCGGTCTGGATGATCCCGGAATCCCACGCCTCGGGCACGATCGACCTCTATCGGGCGACCGCCTTCCCGGGGGGCTGGGTGCACGAGGCGGTGCTGGTCGACCACGTGGTGGCGGGCGACGCCACGCTGCTGCGCCACGAGGGGCGCTGGTGGATGTTCGCCACGGTCCGGGCGGGCGGGGGCAGCTATTCCGACACCCTCCACCTCTGGCACGCGCCGCATTTCCGCGGCCCCTGGACGCCGCACCCGCGCAACCCCGTGCTGATCGATGTCGGCTCGGCCCGGGCGGCGGGGCCGATCGTGGCCCGCGACGGCGCCCTGATCCGGCCGGTGCAGGATTGCCGCCAGGGCTACGGCGCGGCGCTCGGCCTCGCCCGGATCCTGCGCCTCGACGGGGACGGCTACGAGCAGCGCGTGGAGACGCGCCTCGGCCCCGGGGCGGCCTGGCCCGGCTCGCGCCTGCACATGCTGAGCGCGGCCGGCGGCTTCGAGTTCATCGACGGCTCGCGCCGGGCCAGGGCGCGGCTGCTGGGGTGATCAGGGCCACGTCGCCAGCGCCCGGATCGACCGCGCGCTTCCGGACCCGAGCAACGCTTCCAGTAGAGCCACGCGCTGGCCCGCGATGACGCTCTTGAACACAGCGACTGAACGCCGTGCGCGCCCTCGACTGACGAAGGTCGAAAATCTCAGCTGGTCGCGATCAAGCCGCGTCAGGATAGGCCGGACGGCACATCCATGCGCCGATGCAGGATGCGGATGACATCGATCCCGGCACCTGTCTGCCGGTAGACTATGACATGCGATCCGACCGCGTATCGAGATAGCCGGCGTGGATCTCGACGGTGCAGCCGACCTTTGCGCCGGTGGCAAGTTCGCCGGCCACGTCCACGATCCCCCGATGGTAGCGATCGGCCTGGTCCGGTGACCACAGCCCGAACGCGTAGCGCCAGATCTCTTCCCGGTCGGCACGTGCAAGGGGGGGGTGAACCGGGCGCCGGGGCTAGCGGCCATACACGGCCGGCATCGCCTGCAGGAACGCGGGACTGTCCAGTTCCTCCGCGGGACCGGACCGTTCCCCGGCGACAAGGGCTGCTCGAATCGCGGTGACCTTCATCTCATGCTCTTCGAGCAGGCGCAGACCCGCGCGAACGACCTCACTGGCCGATCCGTAGCGCCCGTCGGTGACCTGACGATCGATGAACCCGGCAAAATGGTCCCCGAGCGAGACGGATGTGTTCTTCGCCATGGCAGCCCCCTGATACCAGAGGATACCATATTTTGGTATCGGACGCGCAGGGTACCGGACGGCCCCTCATGAGCCCGCATCCCCGCCGACCGAAAAGCCCGCTTGTGCCGATTGGCACCCCCGCGCATCTCGCATCGCGGCGCCGCGCACGCTAAGCCGGGCCTGCGCCCACGAACCCGAAGCCATCCGCCGAGAAGACCTGCATGGCGAGTCCCGTCGAACATGCGAGTTTCCTGCCGCCGGTCCTGACCTTCCTGGCGGCCGCGGTGATCGGCGTGCCGGTGTTCCGGCTGATCGGCCAGAGCGCGGTGCTCGGCTACCTTGTGGCCGGCGTGCTGATCGGCCCGTCCGGCCTGTCGCTGATCGCCGAGCCCGAAACCGCGGCGAGCGTCGCCGAGATCGGCGTGGTGCTGCTGCTGTTCATCGTCGGGCTGGAGCTGCACCTGTCGCAGCTGGTCTCGATGCGGCGGGACATCTTCGGCCTCGGCGCGGCGCAGCTCGTGGCCTGCGCGCTGGTGCTCGGCGGCGTCGGGCTGGCCGCCGGGCTCAGCCTCGGGGCGGCCACGGTGATCGGCATCGCGCTGGCCCTGTCGGCCACCGCGGTGGCGCTGCAGCTCCTGGAGGAGCGGGGCGACCTCGGCAGCGCCTATGGCGGCCGCGCCTTCGCGGTGCTGCTGTTCCAGGACCTCTCGGTGGTCGGCATCCTGGCGCTGATGCCGCTGCTGGCCACGGCCGGCGGCGGGGCCGGCGGTCCCTGGCTCGGGGCGGCGGCGATGTCCACCGGCAAGGCGGTGGCGGCGATCCTGGCGGTGGTGCTGGTCGGCCGCTACGGCCTGAACCCGTTCTTCCGGCTGCTGGCGGCCAGCGGCGCCCGCGAGGTGCTGACCGCGGCGGCGCTGCTGGTGGTGCTCGGCACGGCGCTGCTGATGGAGCAGGTCGGCCTGTCGATGGCGATGGGCGCGTTCCTGGCCGGCATCCTGCTCGCCGAATCGAACTTCCGCCACCAGCTCGAGGCGGAGATCGAGCCGTTCCGCGGCATGCTGCTCGGCCTGTTCTTCATGAGCGTCGGCATGTCGATCGACGGCAGCCTGGTGCGGGAGGTCTGGCCGGCCCTGTTCGGGGCGACGCTGGGGGCGATCCTGGTCAAGGTCGCGCTGGTCGCCGGCCTGTTCCGGCTGTTCGGCTCGGACACGCTCGGGGCGCTGCGCGGTGCGGCCGTGCTGGCGCCGGCGGGCGAGTTCGCGTTCGTGCTGCTGCCGCAGGCGGAGGATCTCGGGCTCACCGGCCCGACGGCGACGCGCTTCGCGGTGGCGCTGGCCGCGCTCACCATGCTGATCGGGCCGATCGCCGCCAAGGGACTCGACAAGCTGATCGAGCGGCGCACCGCCCGCGGGCAGCCCGACGTGTCGGCGCCCTCCGCGGAGCTGGCCGAGAGCGGCGAGGCCCGGGTCCTGGTGATCGGCTTCGGCCGGTTCGGGCAGGTGCTGACCCAGGTGCTGCTCGCCGAGGGCATCCCGGTCACCGTGATCGACAAGGACGTGGAGCAGCTGCGCGCGGCCTCGCGCTTCGGCTTCCGGATCTATTACGGCGACGGCACACGGCTCGACGTGCTGCGCGCCGCCGGGATCGGCCGGGTCGAGCTGGTCTGCATCTGCGTCGACGACCGCGCCGGGGCGCTCAAGATCGTCGACATCGTGCACGAGGAATTCGCCAGCGTGCGCACCTTCGTGCGGGCCTACGACCGCCTGCACGCCGTCGAGCTGATGAACCGGGACGTCGACTTCCAGATCCGCGAGACCGCGGAATCCGCCCTCGCGTTCGGGCGGGCGGCACTGGAGGGGCTCGGCCTGTCCCCGGACGTGGCCGCGGCCCGGGCCGAGGACGTGCGCAAGCGCGACATCGCCCGCCTGGTGCTGCAGCAGGCGGGCGCCCTGCCGGACGGCGCCGGCTGGATGCGCGGCGCCGCCGCGGGGCTGAAGCCCGAGCCGCTGACCGAGCCGGTCCGCCCGGCGCGCGCCTTGAGCACCGAGACCCGCGACCTGATCGGCAACGACCGGCGCGAGGCGGCCGAGCGGGTCCTGGACAAGCCCGCCCTCGCCCCGCAGGAGCCCGACGCGCCCGGAGCCGACGGCGAGGGTGAGGCCGAGGGCGAGCCGGAATCCGAGCTGGAATCGGAAGGCAGCGCCCGGGATGCATGAGCGTCCCGATGCCTGACGGCCTGCCCCCGGCCCCGGCGGGCCGGTTCGTCAGCGGCTCGATCCTCCGGCACGTGGTCGTGATGGCCGCCACCGGCTCCGTGGGGCTGATGGCGATCTTCGTGGTCGACCTGCTGTCGCTGTTCTACGTCTCGAAGCTCGGCGCCCCGAACCTCACCGCGGCGATCGGCTTCGCGGCGATCGTGCAGTTCTTTGCCACCGCGGTGAATATCGGCCTGATGATCGCCGCCGGCGCGCTGGTGGGCAAGGCGGTGGGCGCGGGCGACCGGGCGGCGGCACGGCGCCTGTCGAGCTCGGCGCTGGGGTTGGGGAGCCTGGCCGCGGCCGTCATCGCGGCGCTGATCTTCGCCCTGTCGGACCCGCTGCTGAGCCTGATCGGCGCGCGCGGCGAGGCGCTGCGGGTGGCGGGGCTGTTCCTGGCCATCACGCTCCCGTCGAACCTGCTGCTCGCCGCCGGCATGCTGTTCACCGGCCTGCTCCGGGCGGTCGGCGCGGCCCGGCAGGCCATGCTGGTGACGCTGGCGGGCGCCATCGTCACCGCGGCGCTCGATCCGCTGCTGATCTTCGGCGCCGGCCTCGGCGTCGAGGGCGCGGCGATCACGGTCTGCGTGGCGCGGGCGACCTTCGTGGCGGTGGGCCTGCGCGGGGTCATGCGGCACCATCTGCTCGGCCTGCCGCGGGTGGCCGACATGGTCGCCGATGCGCCCGTGCTGGCGGCGGTCGCCGGGCCGGCGGTGCTGACCAACCTCGCGCCCTCGGTGGCGAGCGCCTTCCTGGCCCGGCTCTTTGCCGGCTACGGGGCAGACGCGGTGGCGGCCGCCGCCGTGATCGACCGGCTGACCCCGGTGGCCTTCGGGGGCCTGTTCGCCCTGTCGGGGGCGATCGGCCCGATCCTGGCGCAGAACTGGGGCGCGGGCCGGTTCGACCGGATGCGCGGGGTGCTGCGCGAGGCGGTCCGGGTGACGCTGGTCTACGTGGCCGTGGTCTGGCTGCTGCTGGCGCTCGCCCGCGAGCCCCTGGCGTCCCTGTTCGGGCTGCAGGGCGTGGCGCGCGACCTGTTCGGCTTCTTCTGCCTCGCCGGCGGGGCGATCTGGTTCTTCAACGGGCTGCTGTTCCTCGGCAACGCCGCGTTCAACAACCTCGGCTTCCCGGTCCGCTCGACCCTGCTGAACTGGGGCCGGGCGACGCTGGGCACCGTGCCGCCCGCGATGCTCGGCGCCGCGCTCTACGGCCCGCGCGGGGTGGTCGCCGGGATGGGCCTCGGCTCGCTGGTCTTCGGCATCCTCGGCATCCTGCTCGCCCGCCGCACCGTCGACCGGCTGGAGGCGCGGGGCGGGCGCGTGCCGCAGCCGCAGCCGGCGCAGAACGCCCCGCCGCTGCCGGCCGGCCACCCCCATCCCGGGCCGGTGAGCTGAGCCCGGAGGCGCCCGGTCCGGCGCGGAATACCGCCCGATCGTCCGGGGCGGGCCGATCTGAGCACAAGTTCCTCTCGCGGGAACTGGTATTTCGCCGCGCAACCGGTCACCATGCCCCGTCTCGGCCGGTTCGACCGGGACGGGGACGAGGCGTCATGTTCAACCCGCTCGAGATGTTCCAGGCCCAGGGCGAGGCCGGGATCCAGGCGATGGCCCAGCAATTCGGCCTGAGCCCCGAGCAGACCGCCCGCGCCTTCGAGGCCTTGATGCCGGCCCTGACCCTCGGGCTCCAGCGCGGCGCCGGCCTCGACCCGAGCAGCTTCGCCCGGATGTTCGGGATGCCCGAAGCCGCCCGCGCCGCCGCGCCCCAGGGCCTCGAAGCCCTCACCCAGATGTTCGGCTCGGCCCCGCTGATGCAGGCGGTGCTGCGCCAAGCCTCCGCCACCAGCGGCGTCGGCGCCCAGGTGCTGCGCCAGATGCTGCCGATGATGGCCGGCGCCGTGGTGACGAGCATCGTCCACGTCATGCTCAACCCGCCGCAGGCCGAGCCCGCGCAGGCC
>NZ_VRVA01000140.1:0-12142 GCF_008039945.1 Methylobacterium sp. WL64 | reverse complement strand
TCGGATCGGCCCCGGCCAGGAGCTGGTCCAGGATCGCGTCAGGGACGTGGGGTGCTTTGCGTCGTGCCATCGGGAACCTCCTTCGGATCCACTATGGCCGCCCCCACACGAAATTCCTGACAGTCCCGTTCTGCGGCCAAGTGAGCGCTCTCGATGCTGGACAACTTAAGCCGACCTACCAGGTCTTTCTCTATCATCGGACCGGCACGGCCGAGCACGTGCGCGTCCTCGGCACTGAGGCCCTTAATGGCTTCCATATCGGACGGAAACTGATGGGCGCCTTGAGGCGCGCCGGATGCATGTAAGCTCCTATCCGCCGCCTCTGCGAGGAAACGCCGAAGGCGAAGCGATCCTGACGCCACAGAACTGCACTAAGTTTTCCGGCCGACATGATAGGACCGCGCATGTCTGATCTTCCCCACACCGCCCGCGGCCAACTGGACTCAAGGGCGGCCAGGGCAACTGCGCGCCTGGAGAATGCGGCGAATGTTCGGGGGGAAGTTGAGGACAAGCAGCACGCAACCGACGAACGGACGGCCCAGCTGAAGGCATTGCGGCTGGCCCGGGAGAGCAAAGCCCTCTGAGGGCGCAGCGGATGTCGCTCACCGAGCACCTAAAGGCAAAGGGCCACCTAAATGAGCGACGCCAACCCTCAGCCTCCCAAGGTGGACGAGATCCTCCGCCTATCGACAGCTCTCGCTGAGCAGATGTTGGAGGCGCAGGTCATGGGGCAGCCGATCCCCACCCAGAAATTTACGGCGCTTGTCGGCGCAGCTCGGTTCCTCAAGGACAACAACATGGCATGGCCTCCGCTTGTCGAGGAGGTCGTGCACGAAATCGGAAAGCGGATGGCAGCCGCTAAATCAGCGCTCCTGGATGAGGATGCTGAGGGCTCACCGCGCCACTCAGAAGCCGCGGGCTCCTCGTGAAAGAGGCGCTGAACGCGGGGCGGTCGTAGACGCCTCGACACTTGTGCGCCGGTGGCTATCCTCCCGCCATGGGCACCGCCCTCGCCGCCCTCGCCTTCGTCGTCGCTGCCGGTGGGGCGCAGGCACAGCGGCCGATGCCTTCGCGCTGACTGTCGCTCGGCCCCGTCCCGATCTGTTCATAGGGCGGGGGAGCGTCCGATTTCACCGGCGGTCGAGCCGATATGCAACGCGGCTCGGGATGCATGATGACGCTGGGCCGTTACCGAAGGGTGCCAACCGAGCTGGTACCTAAGAGTGTAAGTACAAAGGCGCATTGCCGCCGATCCAGCGAGCGCCATCTCTATCCTCAGGCACACCGTCTGGAGGCGCGCTATGTCGTCCAAGTTCTATGTTTTTGGGAGCGAGACCGAGGCACGGGAGTACGCCGCAAAGCACGGCGATAAAGCCCGGGTCGCCTATCGCGGTGACTACCGCCAAGACTGGCTGGTTTCGGTCGCGGAATAGCTCCAGGGCGCGGGCACAAAAAAACCCGCCGCGGCGCTGGGCCGGGCGGGCTATCTCAAAGGCGATCAGCCTTCAGCTGTTTCAGGCCTGCCAACCCTTATGCCGGCAGAGGGCGACATAGGCCCCGAAGGTGATCATGTCGGCATCGAGCAGATCCAAGGCCTGCTGGCGGGTCTCGATCAGGTCGGCGTTCATCTCGGCCTCGTGAAATATGGATTGAGGCGATAACTGGGAGGCGGCAAGCCCGTTCCAGGACTTCGGCGCGGATGCCAAGGGCATCGCGGTGGCCTCTACGCAACAGCTTCCCAACCATGACGGGTCTATGGGTCCGGACGGACAACGTCGGATTGCAGGCCATGAGCACAGCTACCGGACACGTCGACGAGCGTGCAGTGAAGCCCGCGCAGCGCGATACCCCGCAGGATCTCTACGACCCCCATTTCCCTGCGCAGCGCCGCGTGAAGAAAGCCTCAGCCGGCGCAGGCAACGAGACTTTCGACCCTCACTTCCCCCAGCGCCATCGGCACTGATCGGGCTCGTTCAGGGAACTGTCAGGCCGTAACCGCTTTGCTCCTCCGCTTCCAGGAGGGGCGCCATGGCCGAAATCAGCATTTCCGAAGGTACGGACGGGCGATGGACTGTCTACGTTCCGGGCCTGGTGGTAACCGATCTGACCCGTGAGGCCGCCGAAACGTTCGCTGAAAGCTACCGCCGGCTTGCCGTCACGTGAACAAAGACGTCCCACGCGGCACTGGGCGGGCGGGGCTGAGGTTGCAGTACATCTCGCAATGATGGATCGAGCGCATGTCTCATGCTCGTGGATCCATCATGAAATTTCGCATGCTGAAGCCGTTCAAGCGGCCTCCGTCGTTCGTCAAAGTCCGGCTGCCGGGCTTCGACTCGGCCTACTATCTGAACGCGTACCCAGACGTGCGGGCAGTGGGGTTAAACCCACTCGATCACTATCTGCGGCACGGCTGGAAGGAGGGCCGCGACCCGAGCGCGGACTTCAGCACGGATGGCTTTCTGGCTGCGAACCCTGATGTGGTTGCCTCTGGCCACAACCCGTTGGTGCACTTCGTGAACACCGGCTTGGCCGAGGGGCGGAGTGGGTCCTTCAAGGATCCGAAGTCGCCAGCTCCGAAGCCACGCTTACGGCCGGGCACGAAAAAGCCCGCGCCGGCGAGCCGGGCGGGCGAAGGTTGTGACCTCGAACTCGGGGGAGTCGGAAATCCCCACGTTCATACCCCGGCCAGAGCCAAAAGAAAGCCCGCCGCAGCGTGAGCCGGGCGGGCGAAGGTAAGGGGCCTCCTGGTGCGTTACGCCAGGCGGCAGGCCGACCGTATCAGCATTTCAGGCGCAGGAGAGACCGCTGCGATTACAAATCGGGCGGCCTCTCAGCTTGGGATATAGGCGTCATCCAGGATCCCGAGGTTCTGATGCACCAGCTGGTGGGGCAAGCGTTGCCGGGAGCACGTCCTCAAGCGTAAATAGTGCATAGCACCACTGCTGGTGTTATCAGCGCGTTGGCTACACCTATTATAACTAATCCTGTGACAACGTCGCCATGAAATTTGGGATTATTTGCGAATAGATACTGTGCGGGAAACGCCAGTATTGTTATCGGTAGTATGCACAGTACGCCGATCGTCCATACAATGATGCATGGTACAAAGAGTAATGCGCCTATCGCATGGTCCAGGCGAAAGCTGCTGTCATGCTGTCGTTCTGCATAGGCCTGGGCCATCCGACGCGCCGCTCATGCTAGGTTACGAATACAACTATCGGTAGCATATCGATTTGCAGCGCTACCTCAACGCGAGTCTGCAGCTAGGCTTGAGGGCTGATTACGCAGAACCGGTTCACCCACGCCGAAGCAGCAAGCCTTCGAGAGGCGCGGCTAAGCTTTCTGGGATCACTCGGTTCGCTGGAGCGCAGCACACGCAAGGGTAGTGTTCCGGAACACATCACGGATTGGTGGGTGGTGGTTAACCATTCTTCGCACCGTCCTCGCCGACGTGACTAAGAGAGGCACCGGTGCTGGAGGGTCTCCGCCATGATGTCGCTCGCCGCCATCCGACTCGCCGCCCCGATGCTTCTAATCGCTTCGTGGGCCGCCCCGTCTCTCGCGCAACCTGCCGCCAATGGTGGCCCCAAGCTTCTCATTCACGGCAATTACTGCGGCCCAGGCAACAACGCTCCGCTGCCACCCATCGACGCGCTGGACGCAGCTTGCGCCCGCCACGACGCCTGCACGCCTGATGTCGGCCTACCATCGAAGGCCTGTAATCTCCGGCTGGAACGCGAAGCGGAGGTGGTCGCCCACGATCCACGCCAGCCGGACGACGTTCGCTCAATGGCTGGCTTCGTAGCCTCGTTTGCAGCGTCAAATGCGTCGAGCACGACCCCGACAGTGCTACCGGCGCGGCTAGCCAGGTGAGGGGCTAGCGCCTCACGACCGCTCTGCCGGGGCCATCGTCCGCCCCCGGCTTAGCACCACGTCCTTGAACAGGTTGCCGGAGGCAGAGGTCCGCACGTTGGTGTCGGGCCCGGGCTTCTGAACGAGGACGTTCACGCTGCCGTTCGCCTCGACCTTCGTGCCGCCCACGACACCGGCACGGCCGGCGGACGCATCGAGGCGGCCCTCGCCCTTCTGCATAATCTCGAACGCCTTCCTGGCCTTCTCCCGGGACGCCCAGCACTCACCGTCGGCCTGGCCTACATCCGGGCGCGGTAGGCCCTGGACGCGAGTGGAGGCCGTAGCGCCATCAGGACCAGCGCGATAGGCATTGCGCACCGCGCCCGAGCGTCGGCTGATGATGGCCGGGCTCTCGAATGATCCTGACCCACCAAACTGGTCCGCGCTGAGCGCAAGTGCTTCGGGCATCCTGAATCCTGAAGGAGGGTGGATGCCATGCCTCGCAAACGCCTCACGAACGAACAGATCGCCTTCGCCCTGCGGCAGGCGGAGAACGGCGCGACGGTGGACGAGGTCTGCCGGAAGGTGGGCGTATCCGAGCCGACCTTTTATCGCTGGGAGAAACAGTTCGTCGGCATGGGCGTGCCGGAGATCCGGCGGCTGAAGCAGTTGGAGGACGAGAACAGCAAGCTCAAGCGGCTGGTCGCCGACCTGACGCTGGACCGCTCCATGTTGCAGGACGTCCTCAAACGAAAGTGGTGAGGCCTGCCGCTCGCCGTGAGGTCGCCGGCCACCTGCAGGTGGCCCACGGGAACAGCGAGCGTCGGGCCTGTCTGGCTACCGGCTTCGGCCGCTCGTCCCAGCGATACAGGAAGCGCTCGGACCCTCAGGTCGCGCTGCCGATGCGATTGAAGGAGTTGGCTGCTGCACGGGTGCGCTACGGCTACCGACGGCTGCACATCCTGTTACGACGGGAGGGCTGGGAGGTGAACCATAAGCGCACCTACCGGATCTACCGCGACGAGGGACTTTCGATTCGGTCCAAGCTGCCCAAGCGCAAACGAGCCTGGCGCTACCGTCAGGGACGACCGGCGATCGGTGGGCCCAACGAGGTCTGGGCGACGGACTTCATGTCCGACCGCATCTTCGACGGGCGTCCATTTCGGATCCTGACCGTCGTCGATTGCCACACGCGAGAGGCGCTCTCACTCACACCGAGAGCGAACTTTCGCGCCTTCCAGGTGACCGAGGCTCTGGACGCCTTGGTCCGGCTGCGGGGCCGACCCAAGAGCCTGCGGGTCGACAACGGGCCAGAGTTCGCCGGGCGCATGCTCGACCAATGGGCCTACCTGAACGGGGTCGAGATCGACTTCTCCCGACCGGGCAGGCCGACCGACAACGCCTATATCGAGTCGTTCAACGGCCGCCTCCGAGCGGAATGCCTGAACGCCTCGTGGTTCCTGTCGCTGGCCGATGCCCGTGAGCGCATCGAGGAAAGGAGGTGCCACGACAACGAGGATCGACCCCACACGGCCCTGGGCGGCTTGACGCCCCGAGCCTTCGCCGACCAAGCTGTCACAGCCCGAGAACTTACATAGGCCGTGGACCACAAACGGGGTCAACTCCAGTCGGCTCAAAAGCCATACTTCAGGGCGGACCACTTCAAAGGGGGACGATCAGGAGGCGCCGTCAGCTTCAGCGCGGTGCAGCGGCTTCCGGCAGCTGGGAAGGCGGTGCCCTGGTGGAGGCGTCCCGTCTCGAAGGCAGCGCATTCACACAGGATCTCGGCGGATAGGCGCGTGCGACCTGCATCGAGAGGTTCGACTACTCACATCGATTGACGCTGCACCTCGGTCACTTCGAGGAGCGATCGGCCACGAGCGTAAACTTGTGCAGAAATCCAAGGAGGGCGGGCCGGTGGTTTTCGCCCGCCGCATCGACGGCGACCGTTGCTGTTCGGCCCGAGACCAGCCGCGTCTGATCAGGCACCCCGTCCAGCTTGATCCGCACGGGAATGCGCTGTGCCAGCCGCACCCACGCGAAGGTCGGGTTGACGTTGGCCAGCAGGTTCGCACCGGCCGAACGCTCACGGTCCTCGATGCCGCCGGCGACGCTCTCGACGTGCCCGGCCAACAGTCCATCCTCGCCCATCAGGCGGATGCTGGCCTTATCGCCGACGTGGATGCGCGGCAGCTTCGTCTCCTCGAAGTAGCCCTCGACCCGGAGCGTGTCGCGGTCGACCAGTGCCATAACGCCCCGGCCGGTGTTGACGTAGTTGCCCGGGCGCAGCTCCATGTTGGTGATGCGCCCGTTGACTGAAGCCTTCACCGCCGAGCGTTCGAGGTTCAGACGGGCGAGGTCGCGGTCGGCCATGGCCTGATCGTAAGAAGCTTTCGCGGCGAGGTCTGTCGCTCGTGCAAGCTCGACCTTCTGCTGCGAGACCGCGGCGTCGCTCAACTTGATGTAGCGCTGGTAGTCGGCTGCCGCCTGTTCCGCCGTCGCTTTCTTGCCCTCGACGATCGCATCGGCCTGCCGCAGGGCGAGGGTGAAGCGCTCGGGGTCGATCTTGAACAGCACGTCACCGCGCTTCACGGTCTGGTTGTCCTCGACCAGCACCTCGGTGACGAGGCCGGAGACGTCCGGCGCCACCTCGACCACGTCGGCGCGCACGCGACCATCCCGGGTCCAGGGCGCCTCCATGTAGTAGTCCCACAAAGCCAGGCCGACAACGACGGCGGCGGCGACCATCGCCAGGGTGACGACGAGCCGGAACGAGAGAGCGAGAAACCGTGTCATGGCGGGAACCAAACGATCAATAGAAGGCGTGAGGAACTGACGGGGGCGAACGACGAACTGTCAGGAGATCAGGGGCTGCCCGACCGTGACAACACAGCCCAGCAGGACGACGTAGAGCGCGAGGTCGAACAGCGGCCGGTGCCAGACCAGCCGGTAGAAGCCTGTCAGTGCGAGCATCCGGCGCAGGGGCAGGCTGATCAAGAAGGCGAAGATCATCCAGGCCCCGAGGCTCGGGACGAAGACGCCGTAGATGTCGAGTTCGCCGGTCATGCCGCAAGCGCCGCCTGGGTTTGGGCCACCAGACTCGGCCGATAGGGAGGAGCCTCGGGAAACAGCCCGCGGCGGATGCCGACAAGCCCGAGGAGCGCCGCTCGATGTGCCGGGCGCTCCGGTTCAATCGCCACCGCGTCGAGCGCCGCATCGAGGGACACCAGGAGTTCGGTGGGCGGGAGAGCCGCGCGGCCGCCGAAGTGCCGCGCCATGCCGCCAAGGAGCCGCTCGACCGCGGTCCTGGCTTCCGTCGAGAGCTGCCGGCGGTCGCGGCGCAGCTCGACCACGTTCACCCCGATCCGCACCTCGGCGAGCAGATCGGCCGTCCATTCCGCATCATCCGGCGGTAAGGCTGCGAGACGCGGAGCGAGCAGTCCGACGCGGTCCAGCATGATGGCGGCGAGCTCCAGACCGCTCTGCGCGCCGTGACGCTCGGCGGCCTGGGCGAGGCTGCGCCGGTTCACGGCCTGGAGGCGGTGCGCCGACCACCCGGCCCCGACCGACCGGACGAGGCGTGTCACCAGCGTGGCGACCCACATCCCGACGATGATCGAGAGCGCAGAGTTGGCGAAGGCAGCGAAGTCGCCGGTGTAGCTGCTCTGGAGCGCGATCACGGCCGAACCGTTGACCGCAGCACCCATCGCCATCGGCGCCGTCCGCGGCTGCGTCATGCAGACTCCGCACAGGATGAGCGCCGGCGCCAGCGCCAGGGCCAGCATCTCGAAGCTCGTGGCCTGCGGCAGAACCGCGAACAGGTAGATGGCGGCGACGACGGCGCCGAGCACGGCCGAGTTGGCGAAGCCAAGGATGGACGGTGCAGGGTCGTCCTGCGCGGCGAAGAAGCAGCAGCCGACCGCCGCCATCATCGGCGCGCCGGAGCCATCCGGCCAACCGGTCGCGATCCAGATCGAGCAGGTGAGCAGGACGACAAGGAACACGCCGACCGCGGACAGAAGCGCCATGCCATGGTCACGGTGACGGATCGTGCGCGCGGCGGCGGTATAGCGAAAGGCGAGTTCCTTTCTAACGGGCGTCCCGTCGACGATGTGCCTTTGCAGGAGCCTGGCATCCTGGCGCAGGTCGATGAAGTCGCGCAGGCGCGCCACCAAGCTGGCGAGCACCAGGTCCGGCCAGGCGAAGTTTTTGTGAAGGACCGGATCGACCGCGTCGGCTGCCATCCGCAGCCGGTCAGCCGCGACGGGGTCGGTCGCCCCAGAGGCGAGCCACGCAGCCATATCGTCGAGGAGGGCGCGCACGCGGATCGGAAGCGCCTTGGCTTGCTCCAGGGCATCGACTCGGTCTGCGACCGCCGAAACGATCGGCAGAAACATCAGCATGTGCTGGCGCAGCGTCGCCATGGCGGCGACAGAGCGCTCGGCGCCGGTCATGTCGTAGCGCAACGGCGTCGCCAGGGCGTCGAAGGCGATGGCGTCCGAGGCGAGCTTGAGCCGCTTGGCTTGAGTGTCTCCCGTCTGACGCGCACGGCCGAGCACGTCGGCAACCCAACCGCGCGCGTCGCGCAGCCAGAGATCCAGGCGCGTGGATATCATCGGCGCCACGGACTGGGGCAATACGATCGTATTGACGAGGCTGGCGCACAGGATGCCGAGCGTGATCTCCTCGGCGCGGGCCACCGCGGTGTCGAACATCGTCCCCGGTTCGCCCACGCTCGGGAAGCCGATCAGGGCCGCCGTGTAGCCGCCGAGCATCATCAGATAGCTGCGGGGGGTGCGGTCGAGCAGCGAGAAGTACAGGCAGATCGACACCCAGAGCGCGATAGCGAGCGTCAGAAGCTCAGGCGCATTGACGAGGTTCGGCACGAGGGTGATGCTGACGACAGCGCCCAGCAGGGTGCCCAGGACCCGGTAAAGGGCCTTGGCCCGAGTCGCACCGGCCAGCACCTGGCTGGTGATGTAAACGGTGCCCAGCGCCCAGTAGGGCCGAGGCAGGTCGATCCACATGGCGAGATACATCGCCAGCACCGCCGCCACGAAGGTCTTGATCGAGAACGCCCAGTCGCGCCAGCCGGGGAGCGTCATTCTGCGGCCTCCTCGCGAGCCATGCCGTTCGGGAACTCACGGATGTACTTCTGAAGCGCTTGAAAGACCCTCACGCTCGCTTCCAGATCAGCGGTGTCGACGTCGGAGAACACCTGCTCCCGTAGTTCGTTGAGTTCGGCTTCCATCTGCGCCACGGTCTGCTGCCCGGCCTGCGTGAGGCTGAGCATCTTGGCGCGCCTATCCGTCGGATCTTCCTTCCGCACGACCAGTCCAGCCGTGCAGAGCTGATCCAGCAACCTCACCAGCGATGCGCCTTCGATGCCGACGGCCTCGGCCACAGCGTTCTGGCGCGGCTCGCCATCGAGTCGGCCAATGAGAATGAGAGGGAGCGCGGTCGCGTCGGAGAGGCCATGTGATTCTACGACGCTGTTAGCTGCGCGCCGCCACTGTCGCCCGGCCAGCAGCAAGGTATGGGTGTAGGCTTGGCGCAAATAATCGAGCTTCTTGGACATCCAGTTCGCCTGGGCGCCGAAGGCAAATCGAGCCCTCGCGCGGGACCCTTATAGATGGCTAGCTATCGGTTAGGATGCGATCTTATAGATGCTCAGCCATGCGACGGCGGCAGGCCAATTCCTCGTTGGATGGTCGTCCCTCAACGATTATGCGTAGGCTGTAGGCGCGCCTCGCGAACACGTGGACTAGGAACCGGCCGCAACCCGGAGGGCCATGTGGCCGACCGACCGCTGGACCTCTCCCGCAGCAATCCCGTTAGCAAGGTCGCTTTGCGCCCATCCCGGTCGTTCAGTGAGCCTCCGACGCTCCTCAATAGCGAACGCCTACCGCGACGGCTGCGGCAACCCGTTCGCAAGAGGTCAAGCTACAGCAACAGGCGCGCCTTGATAGTCCGCGGCTGCTAGCGGCCCATTGTGCGCCTCGCGAGGTCCGCGTCCCGGCTATCGACCACGTGGCGGCCTGCGACTTGGTTGGGGGGATTTTCGCTCGTCCGCTTCGCTGAGCCGGGTCCTGCGAGCCCGGGGCTACCGCAAACTCTCCGCCTGCCCGCGCCATCACGCCCAGGACCCGGAAGCCATCCCGGTTTTTAAAAAGCCTTCCCCGCCCGCATGGCGGAGATCGCGCAAGCCGTCGGCGGCAAGCCGATAGAGATCTGGTTCGCCGACGAGGCTCGGGTCGGCCAGAAGAACACGATCACCCGCCGCTGGGCCAAGCGCGGCACGCGACCTGCGGCGCCGAAGGACCAGCGCGCCGCCTCCGCCTACATCTTCGGTGCGATCTGCCCCGCCCTCGGCAAAGGGGACGGCCTCGTCATGCCACGCTGCATCACCGAGGCTATGGCCTTGCATCTCGAAGAGATCGCCCAGGTCGTCGCCCCGGTGCGCACGCCGTCCTGCTGCTCGATCAGGCGGGCTGGCGCACAACCAAGAAACTCGTCGTGCCCGCCAACATCACCCTATTGCCCGTGCCGGCTCGCTCCTCCGACTGAACCCCATGGAGAACCTCTGGCAGTTCATGCGCGACAACTGGCTCGGCAACCGCGTCTTCAAATTTTACGCTGACATCCTCGACCATTGCTGCCGCGACTGGAACACCCTCATCGACCGACCCTGGCGCACCATCTTTATCGGACTGCGCGCCTGGGCTCATGGGTTCTAATCAATGAGGATCGGTATCACTTGTGCGTTGGCTTACGATTCCAGACTCGACAGGCTTTCTGGCGGACGGTTTCACACTGACGCCAGAGATAGCTCATGAGTTCTAATACAGGTTGTCGCGGATCACTGTTCGGTCATCACAGGATCCTCGTACGACCGATATTGGAGATCGGTTACGGCGCGAGGGGCAGCCGCTTCGCCCTTTGGGAGCCTTCCCATGTTTGCTCAATCGCAAGTCCGGGACGAAACCAAGCGACGCCCTTGCTACCGAGTTTACTGGTTACGCGGGGATGGTCGGATCGATGGAGCGGAGATCATCCGTTCCGAAGATGACGGTGAAGCGATGACCACGGCTCGTGGTATGGCTGATGGGCGCAGCGTCGAGGTATGGGATCGCGAGCGATTCATCGGGCGCTTGGATCATCATATCAGCTGATTGTGCGAGCCGGGCCGATCCTCGGGTACCGTGACTGGGATTCCGCTTCCTTCTTCAACGAGCGCATTAAACTCGTCCGCAACGAAGCAACCCGCTAGCCCCACGACCGGCGGGCTTCTGTTAACCATACTGGAATCCCCGGCAGTCGGGGCTTGAATCCTGCCTTTCGCTGCTGATCTAATTTGCGTGGCCATGGTGCATGCACGCACCTAAGCTTCCAACTGAGCAGTAGTAAGATGATACTAGAAGATACCGGACCTCAGGTTGATTCCGTCCGATTGGCTGGTGAGGTTGTCGCCGCGTACATCTCGAACAATTCCGTGCCGGTCGCTGAGTTGGCCGGTCTGATCCGAGCCATGCACGACACCATCGCTTCGATTGCCTCAGGTTCGGCTGCCAGTGCCGCCGAATCTCAGCCAGAAGTTGCACGACCATCCCCCGCCCAGATCCGCAAGTCGGTTCAGCAGGACGGTCTGACGAGCTTCGTCGATGGAAAGACATACAAGACGCTCAAGCGGCACCTGACCGCCAATGGGCTGACCCCGCAGACCTACTGCGAGCGCTACGGTCTTCCAGCCGACTACCCGATGGTCGCCCCCAGCTATGCCGAACAGCGTTCAGCGCTGGCCAAGGCGATCGGACTGGGGCAGCCCGGCTCACACACCGAGCCTCGTGAGAAGGCTCGCAAGGCAGCTTGAACCGCACGGTTCTTACCCCTGGAATTGTGAGAGCCCGCTGGTCCCAGGACCGGCGGGTTTCCTGGATCGACGGGCGGCTTCTACGGTCGCCAAATTTGGCTCTGGACGGGCGCGGGTCGTTTTCCGCTACAGAATCCGAGCAAGTGCAGAGGCGCCTGTACGGCTCCAGATCCGCAATTTGCGACGATTGGCCCGAACCCGACACTTGATACCCGAAGCTTGGGGCTGCCTCCGGCCCTTCTCGGATCCTCAAAAGGTCCGCTCGTGGCAGATCAATAAAGCACGACCTGCGTTCGGGTAGGATGGTTTCCTGCTCATTCACTCCCAAAAATCGAATGTATTGGATCAGACATAGATGTGAAGTCCGCTCCGAACCAGGAAATAATTTGAATCTAGTTAGTTATATAGTAAAGTTAGATT